>JAJQGR010000300.1 GCA_021200345.1 Lachnospiraceae bacterium
GTCAGAATCAGGTCTCTGGCGTACACGCCCTCCCTCAACTTTCCCGTCAGGTTAAATTTCAGAGTTTCCGGCACCAGCACCCAGGATTTGCCGGTGACCATGGCGTAGAGATAATCCGTACAGCCCACACCAGTGCCAAAGGCCCCCAGCGCTCCATAGGCGCAGGTGTGGGAATCCGCACCAAAAATCAGTTCTCCGGGGCGCACATGATTCTCCATCATGATCTGGTGGCATACCCCCTGCCCCTCATAAAAGGTGATGCCGTGCTCTTTGGCAAAATCCCGCATCTTTTTGTGACTGGCAGCGGTTTTGGGGCTGTCGCAGGGCACGTTGTGATCCACGATCCACTTAAGCTTCGAGACATCCGCGATGCGGGGATTTTTCAACTGGTTCTGATACATATCGATGGTCAGGTGAGTGGTACCGTCATTGCTCATCAGCTGATCCACTTCCACTGTATGGATATCGCCGGGGCGCACCTCTTCCACGCCCGCCGCGGCAGCGATAATTTTCTCCGCGATTGTCATGGGTCTTGTCATCTTGCGTCCTCCTTCTGTTCACCGGCAGCCGCGTTCAAAGACGCGATCAGGCCACCCTGGTCCAGGATTCCCTGCATATATTCCGGCAGCTTCGTGCAGCTGTACTCTATGCCGTCCACCACCGCCACACCGGCAGACATGTCCAGCTCCATCTCATCCCCGTCCTGCACATGATCGTACAGATCCTTACACACAATCACCGGCAGTCCGATATTGATGGCATTCCGGTAAAAAATCCGGGCAAAGGATTTGGCCACTACCGCTTTCACTCCCAGTGCTTTCAGCACGCCGGGCGCCTGCTCCCTGGAGGAGCCGCAGCCAAAATTCTCATCCGCCACCACAAAATCTCCGGGCTTCACTTTCTGCGCAAAGGTTTTGTCTAACGACTCAAAGGTATGCGCCTTCATCTCCTCAATGTTTGGATACAGTAAATACTGGGACGCGATGATCTGGTCCGTATCCACGTCCTTATGAAATCTGAATATTTTTCCCATGTTCCCTCCCAAATTCATGAATGTCCGGCGTTTCGTCATTCAACCGGAAATGATAAACGCCCAAAATCCACACACTGAGAACATTTTACTACATTTTTTTCATTTGTAAAAGACTCTGAATTAAGCAATCCTCATTCCATCTGAGATTAAATCTAAAAGCCGACCGTGAAACAGGGCAGTATCCTGCATAACGTCCGGCTTTTTCCTGTCTTTTATTTTACGATTAAAGCGGCAAAAAGGTATGATACAAGGGACAAAAGGTCATAAACTCGGATGCAAGCATCCGTTTATGACCTTTTGTCCCTTGTATCATTTTATTCTTACTGCGCCGCATTCTCCGCAAAAGTGGTATCTACCAGCGCCTCATAGCTCACCATCTCCTGAAGTTCCCCGGCCTCCATCAGAATCTGCTCCAGCAGTTCAAAGCTGTCCTGGGAAAAGATCAGCGTTTCCGGCCAGGTATTCTGGGAGGCATACCGCTCCACAATCAACACCAGATTTTCCTCCTCCGTCTCCGTAAACTGAGGCGCAATCACTGCCGCGATTTCCTCCGCGGTATGACTGTTCACATAATCCAGCCCTTTCTGCAAAGCGTTCACAAACCCCTGCACCGTATCCCCGTGTTCCTGCAGATAGGAAGCAGCAGCGGAAAATGCCGTGTAGGGCACATAGCCGGAGGCCTCTCCAACAGAAGCCACGATATAGCCGTCGCCTTTCACCTCAAGAGAAGTTCCGTATGGCTCAAATTCGACGCTGTACTCTCCTTTTCCGCCGGAGAAAGCCGCCGCGGTGGAGCCAAAGTCGATACTTTTATCAATATGGACCTCCTCCGGATTGATGCCGTTCTTTTTCAATACATATTCAAACACCATCTCCGGCATACCTGACGCCCGGCCGCCCAGCACCTCCGCGCCGATCAGCATGCTCCAGTCAAAATCATCAATAGGCTCCCTGGCCACCACAAAGTTTCCGGCACGCTGGGTCAGCTGAGCGAAGTTGACCACCGGATCATCGACGCCCTGCACATAGGTGTAAATACTGCTCTCGCTGCCCATAAAGCCGATGTCCGCCTCCCCGGTGAGTACCGCCGTCATGGTCTTATCCGCTCCAAAGCCGGTCACCAGCTCCAGATCAATGCCCTCCTCCTCAAAATAGCTCTCCTCAATGGCCACGTACATAGGCGCGTAAAAAATAGAATGGGCCACCTCGTTGAGAGTCACTTTCTCCAGCGCCTGCGATGAATCAGCGCCTAAACCGCCTTTCTCTGTGCAGCCTGTAAAGGCCGCCGTACATAAAAGCACCGCCAGGCCGCAGGCCACGCTCCTTTTCAAAGATATCATAAAGATTTCCAAACAATTCTTTTGATCTATCTTATGCGGATCCGCGCAGGCGGGTTCCCCAGGGAGCCGGATTTTTGCCATAGCCCACAGTCACAGTCTCTTTTGAAGTGACGTTTCATATTGTCATTTTCCCGGTCCTATGATAGAATAACACGTAATTTAGACAGATCAGTATCACATTCTGAGACAAGAAAGGGAGGGTAACAGATTGCTGTCAAAGCCCGTGAAAGCAATTCTCCACGCGCTCTCATATGGGGGTGTGGAGGTGGAGGCATCCAGACGTCTGGCAGATATCAAGAAGCTGGATCCCATGCGGATCCTGTGTAAAAAGCTGGATACGGAGATTTACAATGGAGAATACCAAATTCCGGTTCGTCTGTATTTTGCCTCGGAAGAGGAAATGGAACAGGTAACGGCGGCCGGAGCACAGGCTGCGCCCAAAACCGTGTTGCTTTTTTTTCATGGCGGCGGCTGGGTAACGGAAAGCGTAGAAAACTATGACAGAGTCTGCGCCAGAATGGCGCAGGCCACCGGCTGTCTGGTGCTTTCTGTTGAATACCGTCTGGCGCCGGAGTACCATTTTCCGGTGGGACTTCAGGATTGCTACACAGTGGCCAGAGCTTTATTTCTGGGGCAAATTTTTCCCAAACTGAACCCGGAGGACATTACAGTCATCGGGGACAGCGCAGGCGGGAATCTGGCGGCGGCTGTATCCATGATGGCCCGGGACAGGAAAGAATTCCGGGTGCGGCAGCAAATCCTGATCTACCCCGCGGTAAATAATTGTTACACAGAAGAATCAAACTATCCCTCCGTTCTGGAAAACGGGGAGGATTATCTGCTCACCGCCAGGAAGCTGGAGGATTATCTGAACCTGTACCAGAGTGCGCCTTCAGATCGTCAAAATCCTTATTTTGCGCCAATTCTGGCGGATGATTTTCATGAGCTGCCCCGCACACTGATCCTGACTGCGCAGTATGACCCGCTTCGGGATGAGGGAGAGGCATATGCCAGAAAACTGAAGTCTGCCGGAAATGAAGTGGAAGTACACCGGATTGAGGGCGCTCTGCACGGCTACTTCGCCCTGGGGATTAAGTTCCTGCATGTACAGGAGAGCTTTGAATATATCAATCATTTCCTGGCAAAGTAGCTTTGCCGTTGTATGTTTAAGGAGATCCGGATATGCCGGGATTTGAAGAATCACAATGGAGAAAACTGGATAATGCGGCGATTGCATTTCCTGCGGCAACCGGGAAAAGGGACACCAGGGTGTTTCGTTTTTCCTGTGAACTGAAGGAAGCGGTGAACGAGGAAATATTGCAGCGCGCCCTGGACCAGACTGTGGAGAAATATCCTCTGTTCCAGTCTGTCCTGCGCAAGGGTCTGTTCTGGTTTTACCTGGAAAGAAGAAATATCCGGGCGATGGTCACCCCGGAAAAAAAGCCTCCCTGCAGCAAGCTGTATGTTCCGGATCAGAAATCGCTGCTTTTTGAAGTGAGTTGGCATGAAAAGCGGATTAATTTTGAGGTGTTTCACGCGCTGACCGACGGCACCGGGGCCATGCATTTTCTGCTGGAGCTGGTAAAAAATTATCTGACGCTGGCTCATCCTGAGCAGGAATTCCCTGCTCCCGAGCCGGAAGCGGATGTCACAAAAAAGGACCAGGAAGAGGACAGCTTCTCTCAATTTTATACTCCCCAAAAAAACAGGGACCGGGAAAAGAAAAGCGTGGCCGTGCAGTTAAAAGGCGAACATCTGGCTGCAGACGAAATGCGCATTACGGAGGTGGTGGTGCCTGTGAAAGAGATCCTGGCCAAAGCCAGAGAACTTCACGTCTCCGTCACAGAGCTGGTTACCAGTATGCTTCTTTGGGCAATTCATGAGGAGATTCCCGTCAACAGACTGCACAGGCCGATCACGCTGATGATCCCGGTGAACCTGAGAAACTACTTTCCCTCCCAGTCCATGGCTAATTTCTTCGGCTGGATAGAGGTAGGTTACGTATTTAATGAGAACACCGTATTTGCGGATGTGCTGAACCATGTAAAAGAGAAATTTAAACAGGAGCTTACAAAAGAACGAATCGCCGACCATATGAACTCACTGGTTCGACTGGAGAAGCATCCCGCTCTGCGGGCTGTGCCGTTGGAGATCAAACAGTTTTTCCTGATGGCGGGGACAAGCCTGGGCGCAAGGAATGTCACGGCGGTCTATTCTAATATGGGCGTGATCAGGCTGCCGGACGAGTACCAGGACTACATTGACAGTTTTCACCTTTTTGCCAGCACCGACAGTCTGCAGCTGTGCTCCTGCTCTTATGGGGATGACCTGATGCTGGGATTTACCTCAAAGCTTCCCTCAGAGAATATTCAGAGGAATTTCCTGCGGCTTCTGCGGGAAGAGAAGCTTTCCTGCCGGGAGCTGGAAAAGGATTATCCCGGCTATAAAAAAGAAAGATCTGAAAGTGGGAAAACACTGTTACAGATCTTTACCTTTTTCAGCATCGTCGCAGCAGTGGTCTGCGGCGTGGTGGATTTTATGATCAATGCCTCCTTCGGGTGGAGTATTTTTGCCACAGCGGGAATTTTTTCCGTCTGGCTGCTGACCGCGGTAGCGTACGAGAAGCGGCGTAATCTTCTGAAAAACGAAATGTGGCTGTTAATATTTCTCTCACTGATCAGCGTCCTGTGGGATTACTTTACCGGCTGGAGGGGCTGGTCTGTGGATTTTGTACTGCCCCTGGCCTCCCTGGCGGTGCTGGCTTCCATGCCAATCATCATCCGGGCGCAGAAGCTGGAAAAGCAGGAATATCTCTTCTACCTGGCGCAGGCTGGTGTATTCGGCCTCCTCCCGCTGCTGTTGCTGCTGTTGGGTGTGACAAAAATTCCCTACCCATCGCTTGTATGCGCCAGCGTATGTTTTCTGGTGCTGGCGGGACTTTTCATCTTTTACAGAAAGGACATCCTGCGGGAAATCCACAAGAAATTTCGATTATAAACAATCTCTCATCGTCCTCCCATGCCTCTTCCCCCCTGGCCGCCCATACCGCCCTGCTGGCCCTGACCGGACTGATCCTGCTGACCGGGTGCCTGGCTTTCCATCCGGCCGGTTTCTCCTGACTGTTCAGGGACTGTGGTTGTCTGGCCAGTGGAAGGTGTCGTCTGACCCCCGCCTCTTGCGGTGGCAGAAACAGAGCTTAGGGTAACCTCCGCGCTCTGGCTACCCACCGTCAGGGTATAGGTCTCCCCCAGCGTCAGATCCGGGGAACTGAATACCACAGAGGATCCGCTCTTGGTCACCGTATACTGATAAATCACGCTGCCATTGGAATCCGTCACAGTCAGAGCATCTCCCGCCGCAAAAGAAGACGTCAGCGTCACCAGGAAGGAACACTGCTCTGAGGAGGAAGAAAAGCCCTCCGCCATACCGGAGCTTCCCAGCGCCAGCACCGTTCCTCCGCTGATGGTACAAGTGCCGCCGGATTCAGTGCCGGAATCAATGGCTCCATTCTGGCTGTCCGTGGGACCATTCACAATGACCAGTCCTCCCTCAATGAGGATATCTCCATTGGAATCCAGACCGTCGCCGCCCGCATTGACCACAATACTTCCGTCCGTAATTTTCAGCGTCGGCATATCGGAAGAAGAGGCAGAAGAGGCCTGACCGCCCCTGCCAAAGCTCCCTGTGGAGCTTCCTCCGTTGGCGTTCAATCCGTCATCGTATGCCGTCAATGTAATATCGCCGCCGGAAATGGTGATCTGATTGGCCTCCAGGCCCTCATAGCAGTCAGAAATATGGATCGAACCGCCGCCAAATTCCAGCGAATTGTCCCCATGCATCCCATCATCCCCGGAGGCGATCTCAAAGGAACCGCCGGAAATCACAATGGCCCCATTGGAATGCACCGCGTCATCATAGGAATCCACGGTAAAGGTGCCGCCGGTGATGGTTACCTGCGTGCCACCTTTCAACGCTTTCGCGCTGCTTTCCGTCTCATCAGCCATATCCCAGTCAGAGCCATATACCCGCCAGTTTTCGGAAGAGGAATAAGCAGCCTCACTGCTTCCGCCGCCGGTGACAATGTCAAAGCTACCGCCGGTAATGGTCAGCGCCGTTTCTGCCTGAATTCCATCCCCGTACACCTCCATGCCGAAAGTACCTCCGGTAATGGTCACAATTCCATAATTTTCTCCCGTGGTATCATTGGACTTAACGCCGTCTCCGCCCGCTTTAATGGTAAAGGCGCCGCCAGTAATGGTTACAGAATCCTTTCCCTTAATGGCGTGGCCCAGCGCCGTCACCTGAACGGTTCCGCTATCAATCAGCAGCTGATTGGTGGTCTGTATTCCATTGTTGATGTACCCATATACAATCAGCGTTCCCTCTCCTGAAATGGAAAGGTCGTCCCGGGCATAGATCGCGCCGCCGCTGGCATCCTCATCCGCCCCCTCCTCCAGGGCGCTGATTTCCACCGCAATACCGCTCTGAAGGGTATTCACTGTTCCTTCTGCCAAAATCAGCTGGGTCTGCCCCGCATTTTCCACGTAAATCACAGGCTCCTCATCATTGGAAAGAGTCAGTCCGCTCAGGATGAGAATCACCTCATCGCTGCCGCCCGCCTCCACATAAATCTGCCCGTTTTCCATGGAGCCGCTGACCAAATAGGTTCCCCCGTCACTGATGGTGACAACGGTGCCTGAAACAGAGGCCCCAAAGCCGTCCACAGTAATATCATTTTCCGAAAAAACAATCCCGGTCTGATTCTCCTCATCCGGAGTCAGCGCGGAAATATCCGATCGCACACTGACCGTCTCTGAGATGTCAGTATCCGTCGCCTCCGCCAGGTTCGTCCCCTCGTCCTCCATCGCCGTCTGCCCCTCGTCCGTCAGGCCGCCGAACACAACTCCGTAGAGAACGCCGCCCACAACGACGCCCAGCAGAATCACCCCCGCTATCAACTTTGCCAATGTTTTCATAATGAAATCCTCATTTCTGCGTCACTGATTCCTACAGCATCTCCTTATCTGCGAAATCCCCGATGGTAATGGTCAGATTCCCGTTTCTGGTGCGCAGCTCATCGATTAACGCTTTCGGAATCTTACTGTCCGGGAAAGTGACATGATAGGTCAGCTCAAAAAGCGTCCCCATGTTGGTGGTCCTGATCTTTTCCAGCTCCCATTTAACGCCGTATTCCTCAAACACATCGTCAAACAGTCCATCATATTCAAAATTTTCCGGAATGGTAATCTTCAGCTGCTTCTCATACCTGGAAGCGCCGCCGAAATTGATGGCCGTCAAAAGCAGGGTGCAGACTGCCGCAAAGGCAAAAAAGATTACCGCGATGCCCACATATCCCATTCCCAGCGCCAGACCGATTCCCATATCAATGAAAATAGCCGCGATCTCCCGGGCCGTTCCAGGCACACTTCTGAAGCGAACCAGCGCAAAGGCCCCGGCCACCGCCACGCCTGTTCCCACATTGCCGTTAACCAGCATGATAATCACCGCCACCGCCATGGGAAGGAGCGATAAGGTCAGAGCAAAGCTGGCGCTATGCCTCTCTTTAAAAGAAAAAACGATGGCATTCATAATGCCCAGTGCCAGAGAAACCGCAATAATCACCAGGAAAGCGGTCAGCGTCACCGAGCCGTTGATCAAACTGTTAAGCATAGGAAAACCTCTCTTTTCTGAATATCACCGGGGCGATGTAATTCTGATAACAATATCCGTACTTGGAAAACCCCGTGGCATAAATTTTCTGTTCACTTAGGGCTTCTACCAGCCACAGCGGAATGGTATCCGGCGTCTTCATTTCCATCACAATCTGATTTTTGGGTAAGAGCCAATAACCCTCGCTTCCCTCGCACAAATCCAGCCGATCTGTGCGCCAGCGCAGATTCCAGTCAAAGGTCACACGGAATTCAGGATCCGCCTTCCCCAGCATTGCCATCCGCTCACAGCCAATAAACACCCTGGGCGCGGGCTGATACTGACGCAGAAACCAGCGGATTTCCCGCTGAATCTGAGGATCCTCGCCCTCCAGTTTTTGCTCCTTTTGGAGAAAAGCGGAAATCTGACCGGTGGAGCCGTCCACCCGTCTCTTATAGACCACGCCGTCATATTTCTTCTTGATTTCCGCGAAAATCATGCCCTCCGGCTGCGGCACTCCGTAGCTTCTGAGGCGAAATTTCTCCTTGTAGGCCGGGCTCTCCAACGACCTGCGGATCAGGTCAAAATTATCTGTATCGTAATAAATACTGCAAACCGTATGTACCCCGTATTCGTCCGGTGTCAGATGTTCCTTCAACACCGGCAGAATTGCCCGGTACTGCTCCTGCGTCAGCAGACACTTTTTCTCATATCTTTTGAAGCTGTGCTGTATCTCTCCCATGGTCTCTCCCTTTCGGCACGCGTCGGTTTGTCGCTTTCCCGAAAAATACTCTTTTTCTTTGTAGCAGAAAGTTTACCATAACGACAATTTTTAAGGGTGAACATTCTGTGATCATTTTATGAGAATCCTGTGTAAAATCAAGGTAAAATCTCGTTTTTATAAAAATTTAGCGGATTCCAGTCAATCGTTGTGAAAATTATTAGTTTATGCAAACTAACCAAATTTCATTTATAATTCATCTTTATCTTTGTAACTTTTGCTTGCTTATTTCATATAATTATGCTATATTGCAAAGAATATCCAAGGGGAGTACATATCATGGAAATAAATTCAGATAAAAATACAGATTTGGAAACAGATTTTGAAAAGACCGCCATGCACGTCTCTTTTGTCAGCATCATTGTGAACGTGGCGCTGTCTGTATTTAAGCTGTTTGCCGGGGTTTTTGCCCATTCTTCGGCCATGGTCAGCGACGCCGTCCACTCCGCCTCCGATGTATTCAGCACCATCGTAGTGATGATCGGCGTAAAGCTCTCCGCCCAGGCCTCAGACAAGAAACACCCCTACGGTCATGAACGGCTGGAATGTGTGGCGGCCAGCATCCTGGCCACTGTTCTGGCGCTGACCGGCCTGGGAATCGGATACTCCGCCGTCACACAGATGATTCATAAAGATTACACAACCACCGTAACGGGTATCCTGGCTCTGAGCGCCGCCCTGGTGTCCATCCTGGCCAAGGAAGTCATGTATCACTATACCCGCTATCATGCCAAAAAGATTGATTCCGGCGCCCTCATGGCGGACGCCTGGCACCACCGCTCCGACGCTCTGTCTTCTGTGGGCGCTCTCATCGGCATTGCCGCCGCCAGAGCCGGATTTCCTGTTCTGGATCCCATTGCCAGCCTGGTGATCTGCTTTTTCATTGAGAAGGCCGCCCTGGACATCTACAAGGATGCCATGGACAAAATGGTGGACGAAGCCTGTGACGACGACACCGAGGCCGCCATCCGGAACTGCGTACTGGCCCAGGAGGGAGTGCTGGGCATAGATATGCTCCAGACCAGACTTTTTGGCAATAAAATATACGTGGACCTGGAAATCCGGGCGGACGGCTCCTCCTCCCTGACCGAGGCCCACGAAATTGCGGAAAGAGTTCACAATATTATTGAAGCCACATTCCCAAAGGTGAAGCATATCATGGTGCATGTGAACCCGGCCTGAATGCTCAGCCTCTCTCCTGCCGCTGTGCTTTCAGAACCACCTCCAGCTCCTCCACAACCTTCCGAACCGGTTTCCCGTCACACTCCATCACAATATCCGCGTACCTCTCATACAGCGGGCACCGCTCCTCATACAGGGCAATCAGAGTCTGGCCCGGCTTCAGAGCCACACCCCTGGCGTTCAGATCCCCCAGCCGCTCTTCAATCTCGCGGTAGGATAATTTCAGATATACGACAGTACCGATATCTTTCAGATGATCCATGGCCTCCCTGCCGTACACTACACTGCCGCCGGTGGCTATCACATATTCATCACAATCCAAAGACGCGTTGACCTGATCCTCGATGTGCAAAAAGCCCTCCAGTCCGTGAATCTCAATGAGCTGATGAAGGAGCTTGCCGGTGCGTTCCTGAATCACCAGATCAGAATCAATAAAATGATATCCCACACGTTTGGCAAGCACTACGCCCACCGTACTCTTGCCCGCACCCGGCATGCCGATCAGAATAATGTTTTGTTTTTTTCCTTTTTTCATATATGTATCATTCCTTATCTTGTTCACCTGTCAATACTAACAAAATTCCCCCAATTCTTCAAGTATTATTGAATTTTTGCATTTCATAGGGTATTATGAAATGAAGAAGAAGGCAAAAACCCAGAATACGGAGGTATTTTTTATGGAACACGCCAATCCGCTGCTGCGCAATAGCGACGCGGCCAACAAATTCATCACCATCGGCGAGATCATGCTGCGGCTGACGCCGCCCAACTATGAAAAAATCCGCATGGCTTCCTCCTTTGAGGCCAGCTACGGCGGAAGCGAGGCCAACATCGCCCTGGCTCTTGCCAACCTTGGGATCGACAGCACCTTCTTTTCGGTGGTTCCCAATAACAGCATTGGAAAGAGCGCCATTCGTATGCTTCGCAGCAATGACGTGCACTGCACGCCGGTGATCCTGTCTTCCCATGAGCAGACCCCGACTCACCGGCTGGGTACTTATTATCTGGAAACAGGCTACGGCATCCGCGCCAGCAAGGTCACCTATGACCGCAAGCACAGCGCCATCTCCGAATTTGACTTTTCTGATTTTGATATGAAAGGACTTCTGGAAGGGTTCACCTGGCTGCATTTGAGCGGTATCACCCCGGCCATCGGACAAAACTGCCGTGATCTGATCATGAGTGCCTTAAAGACCGCGAAAGAGCTGGGAATGACCGTCAGCTTCGACGGCAACTTCCGCAGCAAGATGTGGACCTGGGAGGAAGCCAGAGATTTCTGCACCCAGTGCCTGCCCTATGTGGATGTTCTGCTGGGCATCGAGCCCTATCATCTGTGGAAAGATGAAAATGACCACAGCAAAGGCGACTGGAAAGACGGCGTCCCGCTGCAGCCCAGCTACGAGCAGCAGGAGGAAGTCTTTGAGCACTTCATCGAACGCTACCCCAATTTAAAATGCATCGCCCGACATGTGCGATACGCCTTAAGCGGCAGTGAAAACAGTCTGAAAGCGTTTATGTGGTATCAGGGCCACACCTTTGAGAGCCGGCTGTTCACTTTCAACATTCTGGACAGAGTGGGCGGCGGCGACGCTTTTGCCAGCGGTTTAATCTACGCCATGATGCACAATTACAAGGCCATGGATATGGTCAACTTCGCGGTGGCCAGCAGTGCCATCAAGCACACCATTCGGGGCGACGCCAATATTACGGACGACGTGGACACCATCCGCAATCTGATGAATATGAGCTACGATATTAAGCGGTAAACAAACGCCAAAAGGGTTCCTGTGTATATTTGCACGGGAACCCCTTTTTATTCTTGACTTTTTATCCCTCCCACAATATAATAATTAAAATACATAGTCATGATTAACATAATTATGATTAACTTAATGCGAATGACTTTTTAAATTCTGTCCTTTGTTTCCATATTGCACTATTAACTATCGTTTTCAGAATCAAGGAAATATCATATGAATCAATTCTATTGCCGTGAAGAAGAACTAAAGAAGCTGAACGACCGATATGAGGACAATGATTTTGAATGCATTATCATCTACGGAAGGCGGCGTATAGGTAAAACATCTCTGATTAACGAGTTTTGTAAGGACAAACCGACTATTTTTTTCTCTGCCCTGAATACTACCGGGCAAGAAAATCTGGAATCCCTGTCCAGAGCTATCATGAGTTACGAGCGACCGGAGGAGATTTTATCGCCAACGTTTCGTGACTATGATGCCGCGTTAAATGAGATTACGCTGCTGTCCAGAGACACGCGTATTGTCTTTGTCATCGATGAATATCCCTATCTGGCGAAGGCCAGGCCTGCAATCTCCGCAATGCTACAGCATATGATTGATCACAAATGGAGCCATTCCAGGCTTTTCCTGATTCTGTGCGGATCCTCCATGAGCTTTATGGAACAGCAGGTGCTTGGTCAGGAAAGTCCTTTATACGGCCGACGCACGGCCCAGTTTAAAATAGAGCCGCTGAATTACAGAGAGACAGCGGTCTTTCATCCGGAAAAATCCTGTGAAGAAAATGCCCTGATTTATGGCATCACAGGAGGGATTCCTCATTATATCAATAAACTGAATGTCAAAACAACTATTGATGATGCTCTCCTGCAAAACCTGTTTGACAGATCCAGTTACCTTTATGAAGAACCCTCAAATCTGCTGAAGCAGGAGCTGCGGGAACCGGCTCTATACAATGCGATTATCACAGCGATCGCCCAGGGTGCTTCCCGTTTAAATGAAATCGTCACAAAAACTGGAGAGCCAAGCTCTACATGCACCGTCTACCTGAAATCGCTTATTGATCTTGGCATCGTAAAAAAAGAAACCCCTGTCACAGAAAAGCCAGGGAAAAAGACCATCTACCTTTTATCGGACAGTTTCTTTCGCTTCTGGTACCGATTTGTCCCCTCAAATATCAATGCGATTGATTCTGGAAGAATCAGGAATACCTATCAAAAAGCCATAAAGGCTAATCTTTCAGACTTCATGGGAATTACCTTTGAAAGAATGTGTCATGATTATCTGCTCTACTATGATGAAGAACTTCCGATAGATCTGAATGAAATCGGGCAATGGTGGGGAACTGATCCAAAAACCAGAAAACAGGTGCAGATCGACATCATCGGAACGCCCGCCGCCGGAAATGAATATATCATTGGCTCCTGCAAATACCGAAATGAGAAAATTGGAACAGATGAACTGCAGCTTCTTCGGAAATATGCCTCAGTTTTTGGAAAAGGAAGCCGCTATCATTATTATATCTTCTCCAAAAGCGGATTTACAGAGGGGTTGCTTGCAGCAGCCGCAAACCGGGAAGTGACTCTTGTAGATCTGATGACAATGTATCATGTACAACCGTCTGATGGGTGCCATCTCACCTGAATGGCACTCATCACTCTCTGACTAACGCATCCTGACATAGCATAAAGTCACCGTCTCCCGACGCGCAGCGTCTGAGCTACTTTCTCCATTTTGGGCAGGCAGGCTTCAAAAAATTTCCGGTAGCTTTCACAGAAATAATTATGGTACTGGCCATTTGCGGGATCCAGATCCCGGTTCCGCTGACAGCCGCCCCGGCAGATCTTAAAATATTCACAGGCTTTGCATTCTGCCGTCAGCTTCAATGACCGCTCCACAAAGCCGCTTTCTTTCGCCCTGGCATAAATCTGATCCAGCCGGTCCTGGTTGAAATTGCCCAGCCGGTACTCATCCAGCATATAAAAATCACAGGGATAGACGCTCCCGTCCGCCTCCACCACATTCTGCACACTGCAGATGCCCCGCTGATTGCAGGCCTCCGGATAGTAGCCCATCAGAATGCCGATATCATTTTCAAACTCACGGATACTGGGCGCATCGCCCTTTTCCCAATCCTCATACCACAAATCAAACAGCGTTATCAGGAACTCTCCGTACTGCTCCGGCCGCAGGGCGTACTCGTTTAATCCCCTCTCCTCTCCCAGAGGATCCAGACAGGCAATATACTGCTGATAATGCCAGCCTTTTTCTTTATAAAACGCATATATTTCGGGAATGTGCGCTGCCACCTTCTGATTCACCACCGTCAGAATATTGTATTCCACCTGATAACGGTCAAATAATTCTGTGGCGTGTAAAATCCTGTCAAAGGTAGGGCCGCCGTCTTTTCCATGGCGATAGGCGTCATGGGTTTCCTTTATTCCGTCTATGGACACCCCCACCAGGAAATGATTTCCGGCAAGGAACCGGCACCAGTCCTCATTGATGCCGTATCCGTTGGTCTGCAGGGCGTTATATACACGTACTCCTGTTTTATTGTACTGTTTCTGGTACGCCACCGCTTTTTCAAAAAAAGAAAGACCCCGCAGCGTAGGCTCCCCGCCCTGGAAGGCATAAGTAATCACACCCTCCGCCCGCAGCATGGTCCTTCGGATCACGTTTTTTAAGGTCTCCTCCGACATCAGGCCATAGGATTCCTGTTCTCTCTTGGCTGCCTCGTCACAGTAAAAGCAGTAGTCGCACTTCATATTACAAAGCCCGGAGGCGGGTTTCATTAACACACTGATGGCCGGCATCATCTCACATCCTTTATCACATATATTTCCATATATTATAAATGTTAATGAGAATCATGGCAACCATCAATCCGATAAAAAGCTTGTCCACCGTCTTTTCGTCGATTTTTTTGTTGATGTGCCGGCCGCAGACGCCGCCCAGAATTCCTCCCGCCACCATCAACAGCAGCAGGCCAATCTCCACGGAAGGAACGGAACCGGTCACAATCGTGGAAATCAGACTGGCCGCCTGAGAGAAGAAAATAATATACAGGGAATCCTCCGCCGCCTGTTTGGTGGTCATGGAAAAGAAATAAAACAACACCACCAGATTGATGGGGCCGCCGCCGATGCCCAGGAAAGAAGACATGATTCCTAAAAACAGGCCGATCAACACACAGACTGCCGCGTTTTTAACCTGATGGGTATTGATTCTGGCCTTGTAAATTGTGTAAACCAGCGTTCCAATGGTCACCACCAGCAGGCACGCCGCCTGTACCGCGCCCACCCGGTCCGGGTCATCGCTTAAAGATTTTACATAGGAAAACATCTCTTTTCCGATCAGGCCGCCTGCCGCCGCGCCCAGAGCCAGGGGCAGTCTGGTACGGTCAGCACTTTCGGAGGACGCCGCTCCTTTATCCAGTTTATTTCTGATCACGGAATAGGTGGTCATGGACAGCACCGTGCAGCCGGACAGAAAGCTGATGGCAGTGACGCTCAGAATGCCAAAGGAGTCCAGCACCGGCTTGATAATGACGCCGCCGCCGATCCCGCAGATGGCGCCCACAATGGACGCGCCGAAGCATACAATAAAAAAGAGAATGTAGGTCATGGGATTTTCCCTCCTCTTATGTTTTTCATCATGAACTTCATTCATGATCAGCATTCGCCACTCATCGTTTTATGATAAAATGATTATATTAGCTCCATTTACATAATTAAATTATTATGTTAATATAAAATACATAATGATTTTATTATGAATTGAGGCAAAAAATATGACGCTGAAGCATCTGAACATTTTTTCCGAAGTCTGCCGGGCCGAAAGCATCACAAAGGCTGCAGAAAAGCTGAATATGGCTCAGCCCGCCGTCAGCAACGCCATCCGGGAGCTGGAAGCCTATTATGGAGTACGGCTTTTCGACCGCATGAATCGCAGAATCTACATCACGCAGGCAGGACAGGCTCTTTTAAATTACGCGAATTCCATCCTCCTCCAGTTTGAGGAGTCGAAAGTTGCCTTACAGGGCAGCGAAGCCATCGCACCAATCCGTGTTGGCAGCAATGTAGCCTTCGGCACCACTCATTTGCCCCGGATCATTGCGGATTTTCACACCCTTCATCCGGAGATTCCCGTCAGATCTGCCATTTTAAGCTCCAGGCAGATCTTGGAGCATCTTCTGCACAATCAGCTGGACTTTGCCATCGCGGACGATACCGCTGACGCGGAAGAGCTGTACCGGATTCCTCTTGCCTCAGATCAGATGGCAGCACTGTGCAGTCCGGACTTTGCGTATCTGCCCCTGTTGATGAAGGCCCAGGCTCCCTCCCTGAATGAAAACGCCGCGTCTGCCCCGGACAGGCCCTCTTTTCTCCCATCCGGGCTAAAGCAGACCTCCCTGTCCATCAGGGATTTTGCCGCCGTCCCCCTCCTATTACGGGAACCGGGCAGCGGCTCCCGGGAGCTTTTGGACCGGCTGTTCCACCGGGAGAAAATCCAGCCTCTCATTGCCGCGGAAAGCTCCAGCACCCAGGCCCTCATCGAGCTGGCCCTTCAGGGACTGGGCGTAGTCTTTCTTCTGTCCGACGCCGCCAGAGCCTATACCGACGCCGGCTCCCTGATCCTGCTGCCCCTGAAGGACGCTGATCTGACCCGGCGCTATTCGCTTTTCTATCATCGACAGAAATATCTGACGGAGAGCATGCAGCGCTTTCTGGAATATCTGAAGTCCTGTTTCAGAGACTAACGCATGATTCGTACCACCTCATACAACAGCAGCTCAATGAAAAGATATACGATGATCTGGTCCTCAAAGAAATTCTCCTTGCTGGCCCGGCTGACCCAGGGAAGAGTGATGATATTTTCCGCCTCTTTCGCCGCCTTGATTTTGGGATTCATGGTGATCAGCCAGGTGGTGCAGCCCCTTGAGCGGGCGTTGGCAATCATCTGCGGATACTCCGGATTTCCCCGGCCATTCATGGTGAGCAGAACACAGGCATCCCCATGAGTCAGGATATTGGCGTCGTCATTCATACAGATAAAATCATCTGTCATCTTATTATAAATTCCAAGCCGGGACAGTCTGTCGGAAAGCTGTTTGGCGGACTGGGCGGTGCGGTTTACCCCCCAAATCGCCAGTCTTTTCGCGTTTACGATATCCCTGGCCAGATGGTTCATCTGCTCCTGGCTGACAAATTCCGGTACCATTTTCATGTACTTAATATAAGTATTGATGATATTCTGATCCGCCGAAGCATCGCTCTCATTCTCCGCAAAAGCCCCCTCTTCCCTTCCCGCTTCCGCTCCCTGTGTGAGCAGATAACGGTTCATGGAAAACTTAAATTCCGAAAAGCCGTCATACCCCAGCCTCTGACACATACGAATCACCGCCGCGTTGGAAACGCTGCATCTTTTTGCCAGATTCGTCAGATTGGAGCCCAGTGCCTGGGTAGGATCTTCCAGGAAAACCTTCGCTACGCGCTGTTCTGTTTTGCTTAGGGCTTCAAAGTTTTGCTCAATTTGTTCAATCGGATTCACTGTCTTCTCCCTTC
>JAJQGR010000234.1 GCA_021200345.1 Lachnospiraceae bacterium
TCGTTCCGGCGCACCCAGACCGGGCTTTGAGGGAGGCCAGATGCCTTTATTCAGGCGTATTCCCAAGAGGGGCTTCCACAATAGAAACACGAAAGAGATCGTGGCCATTAACATTTCTGCTTTGGAGAAATTTGAGGACGGAAGTGTGGTGGATATCGATACGCTGGTGCAGGCCGGCGTGATCAAGAACCCGAAGGATGGAGTCAAGATCCTGGGCAAAGGCGAGCTGACCAAAAAACTGGAAGTGAAGGTGAATGCGTATTCCGCGTCCGCGAAAGAGAAGATTGAGTCTCTGGGCGGAACGGCCGAGGTGATCTAGAATGTTTAAAACACTGAAAAATGCATTTAAGATTAAGGAAATCAGAAATAGACTTTTGTACACGCTCATGATGCTGGTTGTGATCCGTTTCGGGTCACAGCTTCCTGTGCCTGGTACAAACAGAACGTATTTTGCTTCCTGGTTTGCATCGCAGACCAGTGACGCATTCAGCTTTTTCAATGCATTTACCGGTGGGTCATTCTCCAGCTTTTCTATTCTCGCATTAAGCATTACGCCTTATATTACATCCTCCATTATCATTCAGCTTTTGACGATTGCAATCCCCAAGCTGGAGGAAATGCAGCGCGATGGTGAGGAAGGACGCAAGAAGATAGCTGCGATGACACGTTACGTGACAGTCGCGCTGGCACTGATACAGTCGGCTGCGCTCGCCATCGGTTTTGGCCGTCAGGGACTGCTTGAGGAATATAATGCTTTCAATGTGATTACTGTAATAGTGGCGTTGACGGCAGGCAGTGCATTCCTGATGTGGGTCGGAGAGCAGATTACGGAAAAGGGTGTGGGTAACGGCATTTCTATTGTTCTGGTGATCAATATTTTGTCAACCATTCCCAGTGATTTTGAGGGACTGGCTGAACAGTTCGTGTTTGGCAAGGCGCCGGCAACGGCTATTCTTTCGGCGGTGATTATCATAGCGATCGTCCTTGGCATTATAGCCTTTATCGTTTTGCTGAATTCCGGTGTCCACAAGATCCCGGTACAGTACGCGCAGAAAGTACAGGGCAGAAGAAGCGTGGGTGGAGCAAGCTCCAGCATTCCGCTGAAAGTCAATACCTCAGGTGTGATTCCGGTTATTTTCGCATCTACGATTTTACAGACCCCCAGCATTATCTGCACACTCTTCGGAGTGTCCACTTCAGGTGTTGGGGCGGAGATCATTAAGGTGCTGAGTTCCAGCTACTGGTTTGATATCAGCGCACCTGTATATTCAATCGGAGTTGTACTCTATGTCGCGATGATCATTGGATTTGCCTATTTTTACACTTCCGTTACGTTTAATCCGATGATGGTTGCGGACAACATGAAGAGACAAGGAGGATTTATTCCGGGAATTCGTCCGGGAAAGCCAACCACCGAATATTTAAGCAAGGTGCTGCATTACATTGTATTCATCGGCGCGATCGGTCTTGCTTTTGTGGCTATCGTACCCTATGTTTTTGCGGGATTGTTTAACGCCAGCGTTTCTTTCGGAGGCACGTCACTGATTATTATTGTAAGTGTTACACTGGAAACCCTGGAGCAGGTTGAGTCACAGATGCTTGTGCGCAATTATAAGGGATTCTTAAACAGTTAACAGAGTTGAAATTTTTCGGCCTGCACGGTTGGAAGAACAGCCGGACAACAGGGCCGGGGCGTTTCAGAAATGTTATACCAGATAAAAGAACAGGTATCTGGGCGGAAAGGTAAATTCTGCCCAGATACGTTTCGCGTTTACAGAATGATTGCTATTGGAGAGTGAAATGAAAATTATTATGTTAGGGGCACCGGGCGCCGGCAAGGGCACTCAGGCCAAAATGATAGCTGAAAAGTACGGAATTCCGCATGTCTCCACCGGCGATATTTTCAGGGCCAATATTAAAAACGGCACAGAGCTGGGTATGGAAGCAAAAAAATATATGGACCAGGGTGCGCTGGTTCCGGATGAGCTGACGGTGAAGATTCTGCTTGACCGGGTGGCACAGCCCGATTGTGAAAATGGATATGTGCTGGATGGTTTTCCGCGCACGATTCCGCAGGCGGAGGTTCTGGACAGAGCTCTGTCTGAGATGGGTGATGCCGTCGACTATGCTGTCAATGTGGATGTACCTGATGAGAATATTGTGAGAAGAATGAGCGGCCGCAGAGCCTGCCTTTCCTGCGGAGCAACCTACCATGTGGAGCATATTCCGCCGAAGAAAGAGGGGATCTGTGATGTCTGCGGTCAGCCGTTGGTCCTCAGGGATGACGACAAGCCGGAGACGGTGAAAAACCGCCTGAAGGTTTATCATGAACAGACTCAGCCGCTGATTGACTTTTACAGTCAAAAGGGCATACTCAGAACCGTGGACGGCACCGTGGACATGAAAGATGTATTTGCAGCAATCACCGCGATTTTGGGTTGATTGGGGGCGAAAGTATGGCAGTTTCAATTAAATCCGCTAAAGAAATTGAGTTGATGCGTGAATCCAATAAGCGCCTCGCTGAGGTTCACCTGGCGATGGAGCAGCTGATCAAACCTGGGGTGACCACATGGGAACTGGATGAGTTCGCGGAAAGGATGATCAGAAACATGGGGTGCGTCCCCAATTTTAAAAATTATGAGGGCTATCCGGCAACAGTATGCTGTTCCGTTAACGATGAGGTTGTGCATGGTATTCCCAGCAAGACCAGATATTTAAAGGAGGGGGATATCATCAGTCTGGATATGGGACTGATTTACAAAGGCTTTCATTCCGATGCGGCCAGAACCCACGGCGTGGGAAAAGTCAGCCCAGAGGTACAGCAGCTGATGGATGTGACAAAGCAGAGCTTTTTTGAGGGGATCAAATACGCGGTTGCGGGACATCACCTCCATGAAATCGGGAACGCAATCGATGATTATGTGACTCCTTTTGGATACGGCATCGTGTATGATCTGACTGGACATGGCGTCGGCCATAAGCTTCATGAGGATCCGGCTATTCCCAATTATCGATCCAGATCAAAAGGCATTCGACTGAAAGCGGGAATGACACTGGCTGTGGAGCCCATGATTACTATGGGAACCGCTGATGTGGAGTGGCTTGATGACAATTGGACGGTGGTGACGGCGGACGGCTCATGGGCTGCTCATTATGAAAATACCATCCTGGTCACGGATCAGGAACCGGAAATCCTTTCAATGCTGTAATGGGAATATATTATAGAAAGAATAGGAGGATTCATGAGTACATTATTTCAGACATCGGGTTTAACAGGAGGAAAACATGTCAAAGGCTGACGTTATTGAGATTGAGGGAATCGTTGTGGAGAAGCTTCCCAATACCATGTTCCGTGTGGAGCTGGAAAACGGACACCGGGTACTGGCACACATCAGTGGGAAGCTCCGTCAGAATTTCATCAGGATTCTGCCGGGAGACAAGGTCACGCTGGAATTGTCCCCTTACGATCTCACCAAAGGACGCATTATCTGGAGAGACAAATAGATAAGCGGATATTTTTGGCAAAAAGCCGATGCAAAGGCAGCAAAAATCATCAGTTTTAAAGCAAATTTTAGTTGCATTTGTTATATTTTTATGTTATTCTAGGAAACGGTCTTTAATGAAAGGCCCGATGGGTGGAGTATGCCCTGCGGGCAGATATTTCGTACGGCACAAGTTCATGAA
>JAJQGR010000035.1 GCA_021200345.1 Lachnospiraceae bacterium
GTGAAGTACCGTCTGATCCTGATTCCCAGGATTTATACCAATAAGCCCCGCACCAACGGCGACGGCTACAAGGGCCTGGCCAGCCAGCCCAACCCCGCCAAGGCGGAGGATTTCGCGGCAGGGCTTCTGGCCGTCCGCCACATGCACACCCGCTGCATCCGGGAGACCGGTTTAAGCGCGGCGGATGAGATGCTCTACCCGGAGAACTGGCCCTATGTGGAGGACCTGCTCTCCTATGTGGCCATCGGCGCCCGCTCCGTGGAGGACCAGCATCATCGTCTGGTCAGCAGCGGCTTTGATGTGGCCACCGGCATGAAGAACCCTACCAGCGGCGATTTCACTGTCATGCTGAATTCCATCTACGCGGCTCAGCAGAAACATACCTTTACCTTCCGCGGTTATGAGGTTTCCACCGGCGGAAACCCGTTCTCTCACGCCATTCTCAGAGGTTCTACCAGCAAGAACGGCAGGAATCTGCCAAACTACCATTACGAGGATCTGATCAACCTGCTGAAGATGTACGGGGAACGGGATCTGAAAAACCCGGCCTGCATCGTGGATACCAACCACTCCAACTCCAACAAGCAGTTCCGCCAGCAGATCCGTATTGCCAAGGAGGTGCTTCACTCCAGGAAGCTGGACAGCGACATCCGCAGAATGGTCAAGGGACTGATGATCGAGAGCTACATTGAGGAGGGCTGCCAGAAAATCGGCGAGGGCGTGTACGGCAGATCCATCACCGATCCCTGCCTGGGATGGAAAGATTCCGAGGAACTGCTTTACCACATTGCTGAGACGGCATAGCAGAGCCTTGATTGATCCCGGCGTCTGTCCACAGGGATGACCGCAAGCCTGCGGTCCGCCTGCCTCACATCCTGTATTCTATTCTCCGTGTTGAAAGCGGTGCAGTCGTTAATCAACGTCTGCCACCGCTTTTTGTATGCAGTATTTTCCAACCGATACTGTCCAAAGTGTTCCTGTGGCTTTCCGCCTTCCAGCATCTCATGCAGCAGCACCCCCAGAGCAAAAAGATCCACTGCCGTTGTGGCTTTCTCCAGATGCCAGCACTCCGGGGCAGCATAGCCCGGGGTTCCCCGAAAGCGGATCGAATCCTGCTTCTCTCCCAGCAGCCAGGCGTTTCCATAGTCCAGCAGAACCACTCCCCCATCCCCGGTCAGAATCACATTTTCCGGCTTCAGATCTCCGTAAATGACCGGCGGCCTGCGGTGATGAAGCACATCCAGAATCCGGCACAGTCTGCGGCCGATTTGCGCTGTCTCCTCCTCCGGCAGGGTGCCAAGCCTGTCCAGCCTTCCCCGCAGGGTCTCCCCCTCATAAAAGGGCATGGTATACCAGGGAATCCCTTCCTCCTCCCCCTGATGATATAAAAAAGGAATTCCCTCTCCCCTGAGCTGGCGCAGCAAAGTCATCTCACGCCCCAGCGCCCAGACAGATTTCTCATGATCCGTTGCTGCCTTAAGCACCAGCCTCCACTCCACCTTTGGGCTTTGCAAAAGCCAGACCCGGGACATGACGCCCTGATGGAGCGGTTTTTCTATCCGCCAGCCGTTATCGGACCTCCCAGAGCATAAAATAGGCATAGTTTAAGCTGTCCTCCATCACGCAGTCCATAATGTTTTGCTGCCAGATATTTCCCAAAGGAGCGGGATCCCGGCTCTCCATGTTTTTCCATTCCTTCGGTAACAGGGAAGCCTGCGACTCCCCCTCCTGATGAACGCAGGCTCCCAGATAAGGGCCAATACAGCACTCCCCTTCTTTCGCGCCTTCTCCCGCCCGGTACATACAATTGTCATAATACAGATACAACCGGCATTGCAGGCCGGAGCTGACGCGCAGCAGTTCTCTGTTGATCCGGGTTTCATTTTCCCAGCCAGTCTCTCCCAGTGCCTCCACAAACCACTGCCTGAGTCTTTCCCGATACTGCCGCGCTTTCCCGCTTTCCGTCCAGACCGCCCACACCAGCACGTCCCTGCCCTGGGTTTTCCCGGCCAGGCTGATCATATGGGAGCTGCTGTCAACTCCCTCCTTATCTATGTAGCTTTCCGTATGATACATATCCGTTTCCTTTCTTTTAAAATACCTGCAGAAAATGCTTCAGCCAGACCGGATGCACTGTACTTTCCAGATAGAGTCCCAGTAAAAACAATACAGCCGCGGCCAGGGCAAAGCCCGGCCTTTCCCGGATGGCCCGGCGTTTTTCGTATATATCTCCGGTGGTGCGGCAAAACGCCAGGCCGCACAGGATTGCCCCCAGATAGAAAAAAATATAGGGAATATACAAAAACACCCACAAAAGAACTCCTTTCAGGTGATACTGCTCCACACAGGCCTGCAGCCAGATGCCCGCCTCCATTCCCATCAGAAATCCCCCGAGCCTCAGCCCCAGGCTTCCCACGCCGTACCACCATAGCAGCGCAAAAACACCAAAGACAAAGGCTCTCCTGGGAAGCAGATAAAAAAAATAGGCCTTTCCGCTGATCAGGCTGTCCCGCACCAGATACAGGCTGTCCACATCCAGAAGGGAGAGATCCTGCAGCAGCTTTCCCCGGCAGAGCAGCACCAGCACACAGCCAGCTGCAAATCCCATACCCATGATCGCGCTAAAGCGTTTTCTCTCCGCTCTCCCGCCGGATTGTCCTCCGCCGGCACACTCCGAAACCTTCATGTCAGCCGCCCTCCTTTCCCGAATTCTGTATCATCCTATGCTTTAAAATCGGGAAGTAGACCGGTGAGAACAAATCGAGTAGGAGAAATTTCCTCGAATGAGGAAATTTCGACCTCTCACACCACCGTGCGTACCGTTCGGTACACGGCGGTTCAATCAACTTAACAAGTAACACGCCTTTCGGTGTAGTAATCTACCATTGAGACTAATCCAAATGAGGTTAGTCTCTTGTTGTTTATTGCCTGACACACATCGGATGCCCTACAGACTCTCGCATATCCCTTTGCATAGGATGTTCGCTTTGCTGCCCATTCAGGAACCCCAAGTTTCATCAGGTTCTTTGCCCATTCTGTGGTGTTTTCCAATGTTTCCAAATACACATACGACCTCTCACACCACCGTGCGTACCGTTCGGTACACGGCGGTTCAATCAACTTAACAAGTAACACGCCTTTCGGTGTAGTAATCTACCATTGAGACTAATCCAAATGAGGTTAGTCTCTTGTTGTTTATTGCCTGACACACATCGGATGCCCTACAGACTCTCGCATATCCCTTTGCATAGGATGTTCGCTTTGCTGCCCATTCAGGAACCCCAAGTTTCATCAGGTTCTTTGCCCGATTCTGTGGTGTTTTCCAATGTTTCCAAATACACATACGCAATCTATGCCGTATCCTGCCATCTAGCCTTTTACACAAGCTTTTCATGCTCCCGATCTTGAAGTAGTTAATCCATCCTCTTATGAGTTGATTTAGCTTCTCAATCTTGTGGCTGTTGCTTACACCCCAACTTCTGCATGTGAGCTGTTTCATACGTGCTACGAACTTTGTCACCGAGTTCGCATGTGGCTTTGCCTTGTAGCTATGTGACTGACTATCAAAATAAAATCCAAATCCAAGGTATTTTAATCCTTGCGGTCTGTCTATTTTACTCTTTGTCATGTTCACTTTCAGTCCCAGTTTCTCTTCAATAAATTTCGTGAGATTTCTCATCAC
>JAJQGR010000136.1 GCA_021200345.1 Lachnospiraceae bacterium
GAATGACCTAATCAAGAAACGTCGGAATTTTCCTAGTACTACGACGGAAGACGGGGACTTTATCCACATTCTCAACAGATTTTTTCATGATACTTTTCATCATTTCTTTTTTCATCCCCCGAGAATGTGGATAACTCATGTGGATAACTTTTGAAATTTGTTTATAACTTTGTTTGCAATATATCCAATTTTAATTTATTATATGTTACATGGATTACTTTCGCAATTCATATATCTAAATTTACTTAATACCAGGCGGTTGATTTATGGAACTTTTAAGAGAGCTTTGGCCAACAATCAAGGAAACCATCCAAAAAGAATACAATATCACAGACCTCAGATACAATTTATGGATTCTTCCTCTGGAACTCACCGATGTCGTGGACAATAAGGTCATCATCAGCATCCCTTCTCAGAATCCTTCTTTTCTGGAATATATGGAGGAAAATTTCAGAGAATATTTTGAAAACACAATTTCTGAACTTCTGTCAGTAGACTACCAGGTGAAATTTATTCTCAAAGATTCTGAATATGATTTAAAACCATACAGAGAAGAAGTCTCCTCTGACGACAGTGACACTGACAAATCTGTTTTTGAAAAAGCCAGACTAAACCCAAAATATACCTTTGATACCTTTGTAGTAGGCGGATACAACAAGTTTGCCCATTCCGCTTCTTTAGCTGTTGCGGAAAATCCCGGGCATGTTTACAATCCTCTTTATCTGTACGGAGGACCCGGACTGGGAAAGACACATCTGATGCATTCCATTGGCCATGAAATTCTCAAAAAAAACAGGGATGCTCATGTACTTTACGTCACCAGTGAGGAATTTACCAATGAAGTGATTGAATCCATCAGAAGCAGTACTTCCTCCGCCATGACCAGACTGCGTGAAAAGTATCGCACCGTGGATGTCCTGATGATTGATGATATACAATTTATAATAGGAAAGGAAAGCACACAGGAGGAATTTTTCAACACCTTCAACGCCCTGTACGCTGCAGAAAAGCAGATCATCATCACTTCGGATAAACCTCCAAAAGAAATGGATACCCTGGACGAGCGCTATCGCTCCCGTTTCAGCTGGGGCATGATTGCGGATATCAACATGCCTGATTATGAAACCCGTATGGCGATTCTGCGAAAAAAATCCGAACATTTAAATAAGAAGATAGACGATTCTATCATCCAGTACATAGCCAACAACATTACCTCCAACATCAGAGATCTGGAAGGGGCTCTGAACAAGATCCTGGCATTTTCAAGATTAAATAATATCCCAATCACTCAATCGGTGGCGGAGGAAGCCTTAAAGGACATGATTTCTCCCCATCAGGAGAAACAGATCACTCCGGAAATCATCCTTCAGGTGGTATGCGATCACTATAACGTCTCCGAACAGTCTGTCCTCTCAAGTAAAAAAACCAGGGATATTGCCATGACACGCCAGATTATCATGTATCTGTGCAGAGAATATATCAACGACATGAGCTTAAAGCAGATTGCGGAGTTTCTCGGCAAAAAGGATCACACAACCATCATGCACGGCATTGAAAAAGTGGAAAATGACATGCAGACCGACGCACGTTTCAAAAATAATATAGAAACAATCAAAAAAAAGTTAACATCCTAGTGGAAATGATGTGGATAAAGGTGTACAATAATAAAGTTGGAACTTTTTGGAAAAAAGCGGGATATGGATAACTTCCAGGTTATCACCATCCTTTCATCCGGATTTACACATATTTTTCCGGTCAGAAAATGCTTTATTTCAAACACAAATGGAACTTTTCCACATTTCAACATCCCCTAATATTATTACTGCTGATTATTATATATATATATATTTATTTTGAGAAACGAGAAAACAGAAAGGAAGTTTCACACATGAAGATTGTATGCTCGAAACAGGATTTATTGACAGGAGTTCAAATTGTTTCCAAGGCAGTACCTGCCAAGACCACAATGCCTACTCTGGAGTGCATTCTGATTGACGCGACAAGGGGAATCATCACTTTAACGGCGAATGATATGGAAATGGCCATTGAAACGATTGTGGATGGTTTTATTGCTGAAAAAGGAATGATTGCCATTGATGCCAAATTTTTGTTAGAGATTGTCAGAAAACTTCCTGATAATGATATTACCATTTCCACTGACGGAAATTATAAAACCACGATTACCTGTGAAAAGTCACGATTTAATATTATCGGAAAAGCGGGCGAGGATTTCAACAGGCTTCCCGAATATTCCAAAAATGACAGTATTGTCATAGGACAGTTTACCTTCAAGGATATTGTCAGACAGACAATCTTTTCCATCGCGGACAGTGAAAATAACAAGATGATGACAGGCGAGCTTTTTCAGATAGATGGACAGGTTCTCAAAATCGTATCCCTTGATGGACACAGAATCTCTGTCAGAAAAGTACTTTTGAGAGATTCTTATGAGAGCCATAAGGTTGTGGTACCTGGTAAAACTTTAAATGAAGTAAGTAAAATACTGAATGGCGACGGCGACAGCTATGTAACAATTTATTTTTCTGATAAACATATTGTATTTGAGTTCGGCGACACCACAGTAGTATCCAGACTGATTGAAGGTGAATATTTCAGAATTGATCACATGCTGAATAATGACTATGAGACAAAGGTGAATATCAACAAAAAGGAATTGCTGAACTGTATTGACAGAGCAACCCTTCTGGTGAAAGAGGGGGATAAAAAGCCCATCATCATGAGTATCACCGATGACAGCATGGAGTTAAAGATCAGTTCCGTGATCGGTTCCATGAAGGAAGATCTGAGCATAGACAAGAGCGGAAGAGATATGATGATTGGATTCAATCCCAAATTTCTGATCGATGCTCTTCGTGTGATTGATGAGGAGCGTGTAGATCTTTATCTTTTGAATTCCAAGTCGCCGTGCGTGATCAAGAATTTTGATGAGACCTACATCTATATCATCCTTCCGGTGAATTTTACAACAGTGAGCTGAAATGTAAGATAAGGGAACAGATTATGCAGAAAATAACCATCAGAGATGATTTTATCAAGCTTGGACAGGCTTTAAAGCTTGCCGGTTTAGTGGATTCCGGTGTGGATGCCAAAATTGTGATCCAGAACGGTCATGTAAGTCTGAACGGAAAAGTAGAGACCCAGAGAGGGAAAAAAGTCCTGCCGGGAGATGTGGTCAGTTTCAGAGGAAAAGAATTTGTGGTGGAAAATAATAAGCCATGATTATTCAGTCTATAGAGCTTGCTGATTATAGAAATTATGAGAGGCTGAGTCTGAAGTTCAGTGATGGCGTCAATATTTTTTATGGAGATAACGCCCAGGGAAAAACCAATATTCTGGAGGCAATTTTTGTGTCTGCCACTACCAGGTCCCACAGAGGAAGCAGAGACAGAGAATTGATCCGTTTTGACCGGGAAGAGTCGCATATCAGAACCATGCTTGAAAAGAGCGGGATGGAATATAAGATTGATATGCATCTTCGCAGGTTCAATACCAAGGGAATAGCGGTCAACGGTCAGAAAATCAGAAAAGCTTCGGAACTGATTGGACTATTGAAAGTGGTCTTTTTTTCACCGGAGGATCTTTCTATTATCAAGGATGGCCCCTCTGCCAGAAGAAGATTTATCGATATTGAGCTTTGTCAGCTGGATCAGTCATATCTTTTTCATTTAAATCAATATAATAAGGTTTTAATGAACAGAAATAAGCTTCTGAAGGATCTGTCATGGGATAACAGCCTGTATGATTCTCTGGACGTGTGGGATGAGCAGCTAATCAGGTACGGCTGTCAGATTATTGACAGGAGAGAAAGCTTTGTCAGGGAGCTCAATCAGATCATCAGCGGAATTCATGGAAATCTTTCCGGGGGGAAAGAAAATCTGTACCTGGGATATGAACCGGACGTAAAAAAAGAACTTTTTGAAAGAAAAGTAAAGGAGAGCAGAGAAAGGGATCTCAGATTAAAGCAGACGAGCGTAGGACCTCACAAAGATGACTGCATTTTTTCCATTGGAAATTGCGATATCAGGCGTTTTGGTTCCCAGGGACAGCAGCGAACAGCCGCTCTTGCTTTAAAATTATCAGAAATAGAGCTTGTGAAAAAGGTTTCACACGATACACCGGTGCTATTATTGGATGATGTTTTATCAGAACTTGACAGCAGCCGGCAAAACTATCTTCTGGACAGTATTGGAGAGATTCAGACAATTATTACATGCACCGGACTGGAGGAATTCATTAACAGGCGGTTTGAGGTAGATAAAATATTTAAGGTTGTAAATGGAACTGTGAGCGTGGAAAACTGAGAAAGGATCATATTACATGAGTGCTGAATACGGTGCGGATCAAATTCAGATTTTAGAGGGCCTTGAGGCGGTAAGGAAGAGGCCCGGTATGTATATAGGAACAACCTCCAGCAGAGGACTGCATCATCTGGTCTATGAGATCGTGGATAATTCTGTGGATGAGGCTCTGGCAGGAGCCTGCGACCGGATTGAGGTGGTAATCAATGAAGATAATTCCGTGACAGTGGCGGATAACGGGCGTGGAATTCCCACAGGCATCAATCATAAGGCGGGAATTCCGGCAGTAGAGGTGGTTTTTACTGTGCTGCACGCAGGCGGTAAGTTTGGGGGTGGAGGATACAAGGTTTCCGGCGGCCTTCACGGAGTAGGCGCCAGTGTGGTAAACGCTCTTTCTGACTGGCTGGAGGTAAAGATTTACAGCGGCGGAAGGGTGTATCAACAGAGGTATGAGAGAGGAAATGTATGCTATCCTCTCAAAGAAATCGGAACCTGTGATATCAATAAAACCGGAACTACAGTTACCTTTAAGCCGGATGCTACAATATTCACGGAAACCACAGTTTTTGAATATGACGTGCTGAAGCAGCGTTTAAGAGAGATGGCTTTTCTGACGAAAGGACTTCGCATTGTACTGATTGATCAACGTACTGAGGAGGAGAAGGAGCTTCCCGCGGCGGCGAAAGAAGAAAAGCTGGAGGAGCTGCTGGAGCGCGCCAATGAGGATGCTTTTCTTCGCGGAGACAATCAGGAGATTGTTAATACTCAGATTGGAAACGGTACTGTTTCCGGAGAAGAATCAGAAAAAGAGGAAGCTTCTGGCGCGGCAGAAGCAGATTCAGAGAAAAAGAATCCGAAAGTCAGAAAGTCCGAATTTTATTATGAGGGCGGTATCAAGGAGTTTGTCACTTACTTAAATAAGAGTAAGGACGGGCTCTATGAGAACGTGATTTATTTCGAGGGTACCAGGAACGGCGTCTATGTGGAAGTCGCCATGCAGCACAATGACTCCTATACGGAGAGCATTTACAGCTTTGTCAATAATATCAACACACCGGAAGGCGGCATGCATCTGGTGGGCTTTAAGAACGCTCTGACAAAGACCTTTAATGATTATGCCAGGACCAATAAGCTGTTGAAAGACAGTGAACCGAATCTGTCTGGTGAGGACATACGAGAGGGTCTGACCGCCATCATCAGTGTGAAGATCGAAGATCCGCAGTTTGAGGGTCAGACCAAGCAAAAGCTGGGCAATGTGGAGGCCAGAAGCGCGGTGGACAGTATTGTTTCCGAACAGCTGAAATATTTTCTGGAGCAGAATCCCACAGTGGCCAAAACCATCTGTGAGAAGTCTCTGCTGGCGCAGCGCGCCCGGGAGGCGGCCAGAAAAGCCAGGGATTTAACCCGCAGAAAGACAGCTCTGGACGGCTTTTCTCTGCCAGGCAAGCTGGCGGACTGCAGTGACAAAGATCCTGCCAATTGTGAAATCTATATCGTAGAGGGAGACAGTGCCGGCGGCAGTGCCAAAAGTGCCAGAAACCGCGCGACCCAGGCAATTTTGCCGCTGCGCGGTAAAATTCTGAACGTGGAGAAAGCAAGACTTGACCGGATTTATGGCAATGCCGAGATCCGGGCCATGATTACCGCTTTCGGCACAGGAATTCACGAGGATTTTGATATTACCAAGCTTCGCTATGATAAAATTATTCTGATGACGGATGCGGATGTGGATGGCGCCCATATCGCTACCCTTCTGTTGACTTTTCTGTATCGTTTTATGCCGGAGTTAATCAAGCAGGGGCATGTGTACCTGGCACAGCCGCCGTTATATAAGATTGAAAAAAATAAAAAGGTCTGGTACGCTTACTCTGAGGAAGAGATGAACAGCATCATGGAGGAGATCGGCAGAGACCAGAACAATAAGATTCAGCGTTACAAGGGCTTAGGTGAGATGGATGCGGATCAGCTTTGGGAGACGACCATGGATCCGGACAACCGTATTCTTTTGAAGGTGCATATGCAGGAGGATACGGAGTCGGAGATTGACCTGATTTTCACGACTCTGATGGGAGATAAGGTAGAGCCTAGAAGAGAATTTATCGAGGCGAACGCGAAATTTGTGAAAAATTTGGATATCACGTGAGAAAGCATAAAATATTTCTTTGATTATTGATAACAGAAGGGATCATAGATGGACGATCAGATTTTTGACAGAATACATGAAGTGGATCTAAAAAAGACCATGGAGACCAGCTATATCGATTATGCCATGAGCGTGATCGCGGCCCGTGCCCTGCCGGATGCCCGGGATGGCTTAAAGCCGGTACAGCGGCGTATCCTATACTCTATGATAGAGCTGAATAATGGTCCTGATAAGCCCCACAGAAAGAGCGCCCGTATTGTAGGTGATACCATGGGTAAATATCACCCCCATGGTGATTCCTCTATTTACGGCGCATTGGTGAATATGGCTCAGGACTGGAATATGCGCTATATTCTGGTGGACGGTCATGGCAACTTTGGTTCCATGGACGGCGACGGTGCGGCAGCCATGCGTTATACGGAGGCTCGTCTGTCGAAAATTTCCATGGAAATGCTGGCGGATATCAATAAGGATACTGTGGATTTTGTGCCCAACTTTGACGATACGGAGAAAGAGCCTGTGGTGTTTCCCAGCCGATATCCCAATCTGTTAGTCAACGGCACCACCGGAATCGCGGTGGGTATGGCGACCAATATTCCTCCCCACAACCTGCGGGAGGTTATTCATGCGGTGGTGAAGATTATTGACAATTATGTGCAGGAGGACAGGAAAACTACCATTGAGGAGGTTCTGCAGATTGTCAAGGCGCCGGATTTTCCCACGGGCGCTACCATTCTGGGCACCAGAGGAATTGAACAGGCTTACCGCACCGGCCGTGCCAAATTGAAGGTACGCGCGGTGACAGAGATTGAGACCATGCCCAGCGGGAAGAGTCAGATCATTGTAACGGAGCTTCCCTATATGGTCAATAAGGCCAACCTGATTGTGAAGATGGCTGATCTGGTGAAAGCCAAAAAAATTGAAGGCATCACTGCCATCCGGGATGAATCCAACAGAGAGGGTATCCGGGTGGTCATTGAAGTGCGCAAGGATGCCAATGCCAATGTGATTTTAAATCAGCTGTACAGGCATACGCAGTTGCAGGACACCTTTGGCGTGATTATGCTGGCGCTGACGGACGATAATCAGCCCAAGGTCATGAATCTGCTGGAGATGCTGCAGGTATATTTAAAACATCAGGAGGATGTGGTCACCCGCCGTACCCGCTACGATTTAAATAAAGCGGAGGAGAGAGACCATATTTTACAGGGTCTGCTGATGGCCCTGGATGATATTGACGAAGTGATCAATATCATTCGCAGCAGTGAAAATGTGAACGCGGCGAAAGCCCGCCTGATAGAACGCTTCGGTTTTTCTGATGCTCAGGCTCAAGCCATTGTGGACATGCGTCTGCGTGCTCTGACCGGTCTGGAAAGAGACAAGCTGGAGAGTGAGCATGAGGATCTGCAAAGTAAGATTTCCAATTATAAAGCGCTTCTTTCTGACAAAAAACTGCTTTATGGTGTGATCAAACAGGAAATCAGTACCATTGCGGAAAAGTATGGGGATGATCGCCGTACCAAAGTGGTATTTGATGATTCTGAATTTAATACGGAGGATTTTGTGCCGTTAAATGATACGGTGCTGGCCATGACCAACCTGGGCTATGTGAAGCGTATGACCATGGACAATTTCAAGGCACAGAACCGGGGAGGCCGGGGCATCAGAGGAATGCAGACCATTGAGGACGACTATATTGTGAACCTGGTCATGACCACCACTCACAGTGATCTGATGATGTATACAAATTTCGGCCGGGTTTATAAGATGAAGACCTACGAAATTCCGGAGGCAAGCCGGACGGCCCGTGGGATGGCCATCGTCAACCTGCTGCAGCTGAGCCCGGAGGAAAAAATTTCAGCCATTGTGCCGGTGGATGAGTATAACGATCAATATCAGTTAATTATGGCTACAAAGAACGGACTTGTGAAAAAGACGCCGGTGACTGCCTACAGCAATATCCGAAAGAGCGGCCTGATTGCCATTAATTTAAGAGAAGGGGATGAACTGATTGGTGTGGGCGTGGTCAACGAGGACACCCACATTATGCTGGTGACAAAAAAAGGCATGTGCATCCGCTTCAAACAATCTGATGTGCGGGCCACCGGCAGAGACTCCATGGGTGTTACCGGCATTCGGCTGAATGAGGGTGACGAGGTGGTCGGTATGCAGACCGATGAGATGGGAGAAAAGCTTTTGATTGCTTCCGAAAAAGGTCTGGGCAAGCTGACCGATATGAATATGTTCAGCGCACAGAACCGGGGCGGTAAAGGTGTGAAGTGTTACAAGATCACTGAAAAGACCGGCGATGTGATGGGTGTTATGGCGGTAGACGACGATGATGAAATCATGATGATTACCACAGAAGGCGTGATTATTCAGATCAGAGTCAGCGATATCTCTACTCTGGGCCGTATCACCTCCGGCGTAAAGCTGATGAATCTGGACGAGGGTGTGAGTGTTGCGCAGATGACAAAGATCAGGCGGACTGTGGAGGAAGAAAGCGATTCAGAGGAATTTGAGGATCCTGAGGAATTTGAAGATTCAGAGATATCTGAAGACTCTGAGGAGGATGGAGATTAACATGAGGAAAAAACTGGTTTTATTTCTTTGTGTTATCTTGACGCTGACGCTCTGTTCCTGCCAGGATTCTTCTGTAATTTCTGAAGAGAGTGAGCAGACAGAAGCAACGGAAGAAAATATAGACAGCGACTACCAGGTAACCGAAGTCATGATGGGTGCCTATGGCGTATGTGTTGACTATGAATATTCAGAAAATCTGGGGACGGCTCATCATATTTCTGAAATTCTGCAACTGTTTCCGAGACGTTTCGAAGACACTGACGCTTCAGATTATTTTTCATTGATAGAAAGTATGGATGAATGGAAAGGTCAGCTGGAGGAGGGAGATGCTGTAGTCTATACAGAGGATGAACCGGTATTTATCCGCTATTATATGGAAAGCTATATTGCATCGGATGGTGTTAACTCCATTGATCATAAGGATGTGATACTGATCAAAGAGGGAGACGACATGATTATGGCAATACAAAGTCCGATAAACGAAGAAAGCTGGTCGTTCCTTCTGGTGGAGGATTACGGAGACTGGCTGTTAAAAGAAATTGAACTGAAAGGCATTGGATATTCGATTATTTAAAAGTTCATGAGGAAGAAAATGGGTGTCGTTGACAGGCACCCATTTTTTATTCATATGGATAGTCGATATATCATTCTATCGTGATAGAAAATTTATAAAGATCGGAGAAAAATGAACCTTTGAAGGTTTGAAAACGTCTATTTCAGTGAAACCGGTTTTCATAAAGCGATAAAGCTATTTCCCATTCAGGTATGAGGGGGTGATAATGTGAATGATTTTGAAGATATGCTGGCCGCGGAACGAATGGCTGTGGAGCGTTTTGTTAAATTTCAGATTTCGTCCCCTGAGGATGCTGAGGATGTGCTGCAGGAGGTTTATCTGACAGCTTGCCAGAAATTTTTTCAATTGAGAGACAGAGCCTCTTTCAAAGCCTGGCTGATCAGTATTGCCAGAAATAAATGTCATGATTATTTCAGAGAAAGGGCGGCCAGGTTGGAGATTCCGATTGATGAGCTGACAGAAAAGGAACTGATTTCTGACAGTAAATATGGAATTGCGGAAGTTTCCGTGGTGAGAGAAACTTTTGACAGGCTTGGCAATAAGGATCAGCAGATTCTGTATCTGTATTTCTGGAAAGAGCTGCCCCAGGCGGAAATCGCAAAGCGTTTGAATATCCCGGTGGGAACGGTGAAAAGTCGCCTCTATACGGCGAAGCGGAATTTTAAAAAGCAGTATCCTGATCACAAAGAGGATGATCAGAAAGGAGAAAAAGAGAAGATGAAACAGTTACCTGAAATCATGCCGGAATATCGGATTGAGAAAAGTGATAAGGATCCATTTTCTGTAAAATGGGAGGAGCTGATGGGATGGTTTTTAGTCCCGAAGCCGGGGGAAAAGCTTTCCTGGGGCATGTATGACTGCCCTTCCGGAAAATGCGACAATATCTATCAGATGGAGGTGACCGGAAAGGCGAAGGTGCATGGTATTGAGGGAGTGGAGCTGACTGCGAAGGAGATTCCATGTACAGAAAAGAATCATGTGCTTGAGAGGGTGTTTGTGGCTCAGCTGACGGATACGCACTGCCGTTATCTGGCAACCATCAGAAATGACGGTAATGTCAGAAACTACATCACGTTTCTGGATGGCGAGGAATTTATGTCAAATTGGGGTTTCGGTGAGAATAACTGCGGCAACGAGACTAACCTGTCCGTAAAGGGAGACATTCAGCGCAATGGTTCCGTGATTACCAGTAAAAACAAGGATTTCCTTCTGGACATCGTGGGTCGATATACCGTTACCATCGCCGGGAAAGGCTATGACACCGTCTGCGTGATGGATATTGAAACCTATAATCCCAATGTGGTGTCGGAGCAGTATCTGGACAAAAATGGCCGGACGATTCTCTGGAGGAGATTTAACCGGGACGATTGGGCGTTCGATCATTACAGAAAATTGTGGAGTGAGCTTCTTCCGAAAAACGAGAGGATTACTGTCAACGGTGTTACATACGTGCATTGGTATGACTGTGTGACGGATTATATTTTCTGATGATGTGGATTCAGAAGCGTGAGAAATTTTATTTTACTTCAAAGGACCTACAGGTTTACAAAAAGAACAATGGGCGGCTAAGCGTTTTGGGCTTAACCGCCCTGTCTGTTATATTTTCTTCTTTTAATTTCAAAATACTATTGACAACAAACTGATTATACTGTATATATAACATATAAACAGTTAAAAGAAGGTTGACCCATGAAGATTATGCAGAATTCTGACACGCCGATCTATATGCAGATCGCGGAGCAGCTGAAGACGGAAATTCTGGAGGGAAAGCTGAAGCCGGGTGAGTATCTGCCTTCCATCCGGGGGCTGGCGAAGGAGCTGCGCATCAGTGTGATTACGACGATGAAGGCGTATGAGCAGCTGGAGTCGGAGGGGCTGGTCACGGCTATTCAGGGCAAGGGCTTTTTAGTCAATGACCAGAATATGGGCATGTTGAAAGAACAGCACCTGAGAAAGGTGGAGGAGTATCTGCAGGCGGCGATTCAGTCGGCCCGTGTGGCGGGAATGACGGAGGAGGAGCTGGAGGCGATGCTGCATACGCTGATTTTATTGCAGGAGCAGGAGTAATGCTATAGTAAAAAGAGTGTAGCAATAAAGATGCTTTATTGAAATCTGTGTAAAAAGAAGGGGAAATTTATCATGGAAATCGAAAAAACAGCTATCAGAGCAACAAACCTGGAAAAGAAATTCAAAAATTTTAACTTAAACATTCAGAAGCTGGAAATTCCGCAGGGTTTTGCCACCGCTTTAATCGGGGAAAACGGCGCGGGCAAAACGACGCTGATGAATATTCTGGCGGGCATCCGGCTGGATTACAAGGGTGAGATCACTTTTTTTGAGAAGTGGAACGATCAGGATCGGGAGAAAAAGGACTGTCCGGTCAGGGAGCAGGTCGGTTACACGGGAACCAGCGGATATTTTCTGCCGCAGTGGACGGTTGCGGATGTGGGCGAGATCAGTGAGCTTCTGTTTGAAGGTTTTGACAGAAAGCGGTTCGATGTGTTGTGCCGGGAATTGAAAATCGTTGGCGGGGGCAGCAATGAGGATCAGAAGAAGGTATCCGAACTGTCGGACGGCACCCGCACCAAGCTGATGCTCGCCGGGGTGCTGGCGCGCAAGACGGATCTGCTGCTGATGGATGAGCCGGCCTCTCCTCTGGATCCTCTGATGCGGGACCGCCTCTGTGAGATGATTCAGGAGTATCTGGCGGAGGGCAACGGGGAGAAAAGCATTTTCTTTTCCACGCATAATATTTCCGACATGGAGAACGTAACGGATTACGCAATTATCATGAGCCGCGGACGGATCGTGGAGCGGGGCTTTGTGGAGGACCTGAAAAATAAATATGTGCTGGTGAAGGGCGAGAAAGAGGACGTATCGAAGGTAAGGTCTGTTCTGTACACCATGCAGGAGAACAAGTATGGCTTCGAAGGACTGTGTCTTAATGAAAATCTGGAGAAGCTGGCGGGGATAGATGTGACAAAGGAGATCCCGAGCCTGTACCGGATCAGCGTAGCGGTGATGAAAAAGAATGCCGGGATATAAGGCGAAAATGAAACCATGAAAAAAATTCATTATATGAGGAATGCATAATGAAAATATTAAAATGCTATCTGGCTTTTACACAAAAAAGCTATCGACTGGTTATGTTAATCATTCTGCCCTTTATTCTTGTGGCGGGGATGTGCATACTCTGTTATTTTACGAAATGGCCGGGAATATTTTGGTGGGTATGGCTGTTGCTGATCTGGCCGCTAATGGCGATCATAGGGGATCATTTCATAGGGCTTTATCGAATTCGGGAGAATGGACTGGAGTATGTAAAGTCCTCCGGCAAGGGTGTACAGTTTGTGAAAAAGGCGGTGGCAGGAGATTGTATCCAGAAATTTCTGTGGACGGCACTGATATACAGTGGAGGTTACGCTTTGCTCTATCTTTTGGATGTGGGAAATCCTATAACGGCACAAAGCATGACGCCGGTATTGTATACCTGCCTGACGGTCATATTTTACGGTTATGGGAGTATTCTTCTGTGTACTATACTTTCGCGGTTTTTTCTGAATTTTTCCACCCGCCTTTTATGTGCTTATGGTGCTGTATTCCTTAGCTTTATATTCTGGCTTTTGACGGTGAATGTTGCGCCGGCTGTCAATTTGGCGGTGGCTTTTGTGTACGTACTTGCTGTATGCGGAGCCAATGGTTATGTAATAAATAAGAAAATGGGGGAGATGTATTATGATGAATGATTTAAAACTGGCAGTCCGTCTGATGAAAAAATCATATATGTTTAAGTACAATCTGGTGGTCATGATATTGTTCATTCTGGTCGGAATCATGGAAATGGCAATGGGAGCCGCAGTGGGTGGATTATTTGTTTTTCTGGGTTTTGCAATGATTCCGTCACAGCTTTTGTCAATGCTGGGATATGCCGGACTGGTGGCCGCCTCGCCGCTCAAACGCAGGATGCAGGTTGATTTTCAGGTGAAAGTATATCTGACGGGCAGCTTTGCGGGACTGCTGCTGGTATCAGTCTTTACGGCGGTGATGCTTTTATTTGCAGATGCTGAGGGGAAAGCGAAGCTCTGGAACATTTACCTGGTCTATGGAATATGCTGCGCGGTATTCGGAATTTATATCACGCTGGCCTATAAACTGTTCATCGTATCTACCGCTGCATTACTGTTGTGCGTCTATCTGCCGTTGATTATGAAGCCAGAGACGCTGAGATCCGGCCTTGGAAACAGGCAGTTTTACTCCGCGCCGGCGACAGTTCTGGTTACGATGGGGCTGATTCTTTTGTCTGCGCTGGTGCAGTACGCGCTGGGGAGTTTGCTTTACCGCAGGCCGCTGTCGAAGTTTGCGGCGAACTGGAATTTGAGGAGGTATATCTGAGGTGTATGTGTTTTTAAAAATATAAAAATAACGGAATGGTTTTATATTTGGGTCGATGTATCGAATGAGTGAAAAAATAATTATGGTAAGATAATCAGGTAGGTGTCCCTTGTAAAGAGGAATGTCTGCCTGATTTTTTACGCAGAAAAATCAGTTGACTTTCATGAACAATCATTGTATTATGCAACTATAATATAGTTGCAAGGAGAGGGGTCTTGCAGCATGAGTCAGTTTGAGAAAGCAAAAGAAAGAATAAGACTGAGACCGAAGGATTATACATATACTGAGGTCAGAATATTACTTTCACAGATGGGATTCGTAGAGTGCAATAAAGGAAAAACTTCCGGTTCGAGGATCAAATTTTATAGAAAAAGGGATCAGAAAATTATCCTGCTGCATAAACCGCATCCAGGAGATGTAATGAAGCCGGGAGCGGTCAGGGAATTAGCAGAGTATCTGACAAATTTGGGAGAATTATGATGAAATCTAATGTATTGGAGTATAAAGGATATCACACAAAAGTGGAATTTGATTCGGAGGATCTCGTACTTCGCGGAAAAATTGAAGGTATCAACGATCTGGTGAATTTTGAGTGTGAGGACATCCGTAATGTGGAAAATGAATTTCATAAAGCTGTGGATGATTATCTTGATTTCTGCAGAGAGGTAGGGAAAACGCCTGAAAAAGAGTATAAAGGTACCTTCAATGTACGCATTGCTCCGGAACTTCATAAAAAATTAACGGTTACAGCGATGCTCAATGGAGATACCTTAAATACCTCTGTTGAAAAAGCCATCCGGCAGTATGTGGAAGAAAAATCTGCCCTTGGCGTTTAGGTTCAGTCATCTGATCCCCGCCAGCGCGCAGATCACGACCACTGCTGCAAAACAGAGCACCAGTCCCCAGATCAGATAAGCGCCGCCTGTCTCGAAGATGTCCTCCTGCGCCCAGAATTCTTCCCGTTTCATTCTCTGTGTGTTTGTCATAGCTGCCTCCTTGTCCTGAACAGTAAAGCTTATGTTAGAAAATTTGTTTTATGTTTACTGTTTGTAATGTAAAACTGTTGGTGTCCGTTATTCCGGACTTTGAAAATTTTTTTGGATGTGCGAATCATGAAAATCGGAATCTGTGATGATGAAAAAAGTACAAGAGAATATTTAGAGAGGCTCTCAAAGGAGTGGGGGCAGGAGCGCGGTGTGCCGGTAGAGACGGTTGGTTTTGCTGACGCGGAGCGCTTTCTTTTTGTGTGGGAGGAGTGCCGGGATTTTGATGTGCTGCTGTTGGACATTGAGATGGGACAGATGAATGGTATGGAGTTGGCGGGGCGTATCCGGGAGTCGGACGGGGATGTGGCGATCGTGTTTATTACCGGGTATGATGAGTATATCGGGCAGGGGTACGAGGTGGCGGCGCTGCATTATCTGCTGAAGCCGGTGGCGCGGGAGAAGCTTGATCAGGTGCTGGATCGGGCATATGCAGGGTTGCGGAAGAAAGGAATCCGGGAGGTGTTCGAGGTCGTGGAGGTATCCGGTCCGGCAGGAAATGATTTCGCGGGAGGATTAAAGGTCGGCGGACAGGCGGGAAATCGTCCGGGCGGTGTGAAAAGAAGCTCCGTGCAGGCCGGCGTGGTGACGATTACCCTGGAGGACATCTGGTATGTGGAGGCTTTTGCCCATGACTGCGCCGTGTATCTGAAAAATGCGGAATATCGTGTAAAGCGCTCTATCGGGGACATGGAGAAGTTATTTTCAGAGAAAGGGCTTTCCTTTGTCAGAACGCACCGGTCATATCTGGTGAATCTGAAATGTGTATCCAGTGTGTGGAAAGAGGACGTGATGCTGGATGACGGGCGGCGGGTGCCGTTAAGCCGCAGACTGCGGCAGCAGGTGAACGAGGCGTTTGTGCGGTATTTTGCGAAAACCGGGCAGCGCAGGTAAATTCTTTTGCAGGGTAACAGATGTTTGCTTTGCTTTATAGAGATTATCATTGATATTTTTTCAGAAAAAAGGAACCGGAGATGGAGTTATCATGATATATATTTTCATAGTGGGGACATTGATTTTGGTAAACCTGGCCGTCTGGGCGCTCTTGCTCCCATTCCTGACGAAGAAAAGAGCAAATGCCTTCCAGGAGGACCTGGTCAACCGACACTATGACGAGGTGGAGACCATGTACCGCAAGATGCGGGGCTGGCGGCACGATTATCACAATCATATTCAGGTGCTGAAGGCGTATTTTGCGCAGGAGCAGTATGCGCAGGCGGCGGGCTATCTGGACATGCTGGAGCAGGATCTGACCCAGGTGGACACGGTGATCAAAACCGGCAATGTGATGGTGGACGCGATCTTAAACAGCAAGCTGACGATAATGAAAGAGAGGAAAATCCGGGTGGACGCCACGGCCTTTGTGCCGAAGGAGTTGACGGTTTCGCAGACGGACCTGGCGGTTTTGGTGGGAAATCTGCTGGACAATGCCATGGAGGCCTGTGAGAAGCTGGCGGAGGAAGAGAGGTTTATCCGGATTTATATGGATGTGCTGAAGGGGCAGTTTTATCTGTGCGTCACCAATTCCATGCAGGGAAAAGCGACGCGGGTCGGTGGTCTGTTTTCCTCCACGAAATCCAGGGAGCATGGTTTCGGGCTTGCGCAAGTGAAAAGTCTGGTGGAGCAGTACAGTGGGTATCTGAATATGCAGACCGAGGACGGGGTGTTTGCGGTGGAGGTGGGGATGCCGCTGTCCGTAAACAGGGTCGCGTGAAAACGCATAAGCGGCCAAAGCATGCCATTCGTGCGCGAGAAAAACCTTTCATGCGGAATTGCTGTGTAAAATAAAATAGTGTGCTACAATGTCCAGGTGGGCAAAAGGAGGCGCTGCGGAGAAGATGCGTTTTTCGGAAGGATAAAACTTCTGAGAAGAGGAGCGCTTTTTCGGAGAGGAATTTGCCCGCGTGGGCATTTTTTTGATGTGAGGAAAAGGTTATGGCAACAACGAACGGCTCTGCGGCTGGAAAAAAGGACAGAACATACAGCTTCTGCGCAAATCTGCGCTATCATTTCAGAAATCTGCACCAGTGGGAGCCGGGGATATTCTGGGTGAGCCTGCTGTGGCCGATCGCAGCACTGATTGGAAACT
>JAJQGR010000097.1 GCA_021200345.1 Lachnospiraceae bacterium
GTAGAATATGAAGTGCGCGACGAGAACGGTTACCTGTGGTTCAACACCAACGACACCACCGGTCGGGACGCCTGGTACATTACCGCTGGCAGGCTCATACACTGTACCTGGGAAAAAAGCAGCACATTCGGCGCCACCAGATATTACGATGAAAACGGTGACGAAATTGAGCTCAACACCGGAAAAACCATGATTTTAATTATCGAGGAAGGCAGCGAATTTTCTTTTGAGTAATCCGGCCAACTTTATGACCAGCCTGCAAACTCTTTATAAATTGCCTCAAATCAAAAGATTTTTCATGGGCGGCATTGACAATTCTCAAGCAATATACTAGAATAATTGGAGACAAAGACGCCTGTAAAAGGTATCTTTGTCTCTTTTTGTTTTATAGAAAGGACAAGGAACCATGAATAATTTAGATCTTCTGGACAGAACTGACACGATCAACGGACTGCTGGCCCGTTATGGCGTCAAATTCGGTATTTACAAAAACGGAACGTTTAAGGAACAGCTTTTTCCTTTTGACGCCATTCCCAGAGTCATTGAGAAAGAGGAATTCGCATACCTGGAACGGGGCCTGAAGCAGAGAGTGGCGGCTCTGAATTTGTTTCTCAAGGATATTTATAATGAAAAAAAGATTGTGAAGGACGGCGTTGTCCCGGAGGATTTCGTATATGCCGCCAGCGGTTATCTGGTGCCCTGCGAGGGCGTCACTCCGCCGAAGGGCGTCTTTTCCCATATTTCAGGTATTGACCTGGTGTTGGGCAAGGACGGCGTATGGTATATTCTGGAGGACAACCTGCGGGTGCCCTCCGGCGCTTCCTATCCCATGATTGCCAGAGAGCTGTGCAGACGGGCCAGCCCCCGCACTTTCAACGAAACCGCCATCGAGGATAACCGCAACTACGCCCGCATTTTAAAGCATACTCTGGATTATGTGAATACCGGAGGATTGAGCGTGGTTATGACCCCTGGCCGTTATAACGCCGCTTATTTTGAGCACTCCTATCTGGCGGAACAGATGCGGATTCCGCTTGTCACCTACAGCGACCTGGAGGTGGAAAACGACTATCTGTATTTCAAGGGATATGCCGGCAAAAGAGAGCGTGTAGGCGCGGTTTACCGCCGGATTTCCGACGAGTACATGGATCCCATGAATTTCAACCCTGAGTCCGTGATTGGTGTGCCTCATATTTTCGATGTATACCGAAAGGGACATGTGGCCCTCTTAAACGCTCCGGGCAACGGCATCGCGGATGACAAAGGCATCTATTATTTTGTACCGAAAATGATTCAATATTATCTTGGGGAGGAGCCTGTTCTGCACAACGCTCCCACCTATCTTCCTTTCTATGAGGAGGATATGAAATATGTGCTGGAGAAGTTCGACACTCTGGTCTTAAAGGATGTGGCGGAGGCCGGCGGCTACGGTGTGGTTTTTGGCAGCAAGATGACAAAAGAGCAAAAAGAAAAGTTCATCGCCATGCTGAAGGCTGAGCCCCGGCGCTTTATCGCCCAGGAGGTCATTGATTTCTGCGACATCCCCATTCAGGACAGAGGACAGATTGTGGAGCGCAAGGCCGATCTTCGTGCTTTCGTGCTGACCGCTGAGGAGCCTGTGGTATGGAAGAGCGGGCTGACCAGATTTTCCAGAAATCCGGATTCATTTATTGTAAATTCTTCACAGGGAGGAGGCTTTAAAGACACATGGGTACTAAGTCAGTAATTAACACAGACCGGCTGTATTGGCTGGGGCGCTATTCCGAGCGGGTTTATACTACTTTAAGGCTTTTCGGGAAAAGCTTTGACGAACTCATTGAACAGCTGACAGAGGCAGATTATTCCAGATTCTGCTCTACTCTTGATATTCCAAATATCTATACCGACAAGGACGATTTCATTGCGCGATACGCCTTTGATCTGACGGATCCCAATTCCATCATCTCCAATCTGACGCGGGCTTATGACAACGCCATTGAACTGAGAGAGGAGATTGGAAGCGAGACGCTCTCCTACATCCAGATGGCGCTTTACAGCATGCAGAAAGCAAAAGAGGATCAGGCGCCGGCTATCGAGTTCCAGGACGTTACCGACGACATCCTGGCTTTCTGGGGAATTGTGGACGATCAGATCGATGATGAAAATACCCGCAATATTATCAAGGTAGGAAAACGGGTGGAACGGCTGGATTTGTATACCCGTCTGCGCATGAACCGGGTGGACATCAACAGGGAGGTACAGCGTCTGGCCGGCAGAATCGACCGCTGTTCCCTGCGCTACAGAACGCAGAGTATCATAGAACTTCTGGACGCTGTCCAGGCACCGGAGCTTGATTATCCGGCCATCCTGAAATCCGTGGAGAGCATTCTGGAGGTTTAACCGGTGGAGACTCTGTCTTTTCACTACCATCTGAGCATTTGTTTTGACGCGCCCGTTCACGATCATCATTTTACTCTGCGTTGTTTTCCCGGTTCCGATGAGCGCCAGCGCATTGACAGATTACAGATTACCATCTATCCAAACGAATTTTTTTCCGACAGCTTTGACAGCTTCGGCAACCGCTGCATTGTGGGCCGGGCCGGACAGCCTCACACTCATTTTTCCGCGGATGTGACCGGGGACGCCGTCACCGGCCTTTCTGACCGGGTGCCGGAGGGAAATCCCTGGCGGGAGCATTTATTCCGCCAGCAGACCCAGCTGACCTGGCCCGATGAGGAACTGGTTTCTTTCGCGGATTCATTGCCCACATATTCCAATCCTCTGGATACCGCCAGAGCCGTCATGGAAGCAATTGGAAAGAAAATCACTTACACTTCCGGCGTCACAAATGTGGATACCACGGCGGCGGAAGCTTTTTTGCTGGGCAAAGGCGTATGTCAGGATTATTCCCACATTATGCTGTCCGTCCTCCGGCATAAGAAGATTATGGCCCGCTATGTGGTGGGAATGCTCATGGGTGAGGGCTTAAGCCACGCCTGGGTGGAGGTTAAGGATGGTTCCGGCTGGTATGGCTTTGATCCCACCAACCAGCTTCTGGTCACTGACCAGCATATCAAAATTTCTCATGGGCGGGATTATCGGGACTGCCGAATCAATCAGGGACATTTCTACGGCTTGGGCAAGCAGACCCAGGAAGTCTCTGTTTTAGTACGAAGAAAGGAAGCTGTCACAGCATGATACAGGATATTGTTTCCATCCGCCTGCCGGTGGATGAGACCTATCATATACAAAAAAACAGCATCTCCCACGGAAGCGGCAAGCGAATCTGTGTGGTTACAGGAATCCACGGAGATGAGCTGGAGGGGCAGTATGTCTGCTTTCTTTTGGCGCAGAAGCTGCTTTCTCAGATCGAAAATCTTCACGGTACCGTAGATATTTATCCGGCTGCCAACCCCCTGGGGATCGATTCCATCAACCGGGGACTGCCCGGCTTCGATCTGGACATGAACCGCACTTTTCCCGGAAGCGACAGCGGCGATATGGTGGAATTTACAGCTATGAAGCTGGTGGAGGATTTAAAGGGCGCTGACCTGGTTTTTGACATCCACGCCAGCAATATTTATCTGACAGAAATTCCCCAGATCCGTATCAACGAAAAAAACGCCGCGGAGCTGGTACCCCTGGCCAGACTTTCCAACGTGGATCTGATCTGGGTCCACGGAAATTCCACCGTACTAGAA
>JAJQGR010000075.1 GCA_021200345.1 Lachnospiraceae bacterium
GATCTGAGAAAGCGGCCCAAAAGACAATATTATGTCAATCGTCCGCAGAGCGTTGATGATCGCTCAGATCCCGCATAAAGAAATATTTGCCGGCATTGTGAAAGGAAAGTTGAAATGAGAGAAACGATTATAAAGGTTCTGGCTGCTTCCATGGATATTAGCGAGTCAGATTTAGATGAATCCACTGTACTCGCGCTTCTTCCTGAGTTTGACTCTCTTCAGTTTATTATGGTCATTTCAGAACTTGAGGAGAATTATCAGATTGACATTCCGCTGGACAGAGCTCTTGAAGTAAAAACGGTGGGAGATCTGATTGAGTGTGCGGAGAAAAGAAAATGAATGTGACGATGACCCTTTTAAGAAAAGAGGATCTGGCGCTTGTGATGGACTGGCGGATGCGCCCTTATATTACGCAGTATATGTACACGGATCCGGTTTTGACCATGGAGGGACAGCTGAAATGGTTTTCCCGTGTTTGCGCCGATCCCACACAGAAGAACTGGATCATCCGCTATGAGGGTCAGCCGGTGGGCCTGATCAATGTTGTGGGGATTGACCGGGTCAATTCCAGGTGTGTCTGGGGATATTATGTGGCGGAGAAAGAATGCCGTTCCCTGAAGCTGGCCACATATCTTGAGTGGAACCTGTATGATTATGTCTTTGAGACCCTTGGCCTTCATAAGCTTTGTAATGAGACTTTTACAGTCAATAAACAGGTTGTCAGAATGCATCAGCTGTGCGGAAGCAAAGAGGATGGAATTTTAAGAGATCATATCTGTAAAAACGGAATTTATTATGATGTCTCAGTTGGATCCATTCTTGCAAAGGAGTGGATGGAAAAAAAGAAAACGGTCAAATATGACGTATTTCCATTTGAGTGATCCGTATAAACGGGTCGTTCAGGGATTTGGCTGTTTTATAACCTGACAGGAGCTTTTCGATGAAATTATTTGACTACATGAAAAATAAAAAGACCTATCTGATTGCTGAGATGAGCGGGAATCATGGAGGAGACCTGGAAAGGGCACTGGAAATCGTACGAGCGGCGGCCCAGGCGGGAGCCGATTGCCTGAAGATTCAGACTTATACAGCGGACACCATAACAATCAACTGCCATTCGGAGCCGTTCTGGATTCAGACAGGTCTGTGGCAGAAAGAATATCTGTATGATCTATATTTAAAGGCATATACACCCTGGGAGTGGACGCCTGTGCTGAAAGCGGAGGCGGAGAAATACGGGATGGATTTTCTCTCAACTCCCTTTGACTTTACGGCGGTGGATTATCTGGAGAGTGTAAATGTAGAGTTTTACAAAATTGCCAGCTTTGAAATTGTGGATATCCCGTTGATCAAAAAAGTGGCGCAGCTTGGGAAGCCTGTGATTATTTCCTGCGGCATGGCTTCTGTGGAGGAGATTCAGGAGGCGGTTGACACTGTACATGCCGCCGGAAATTCGGACCTGATTCTCCTGAAATGCTGCAGCGCCTATCCGACGGATTATCATATCATGCATCTGAATACGATCATGGATATGCGCCGGCGTTTTGGCGTGCCGGTGGGTTTGTCTGACCATTCTGTGGGTACTCTGGCGGATATTGCGGCGGTGGCTCTGGGCGTACCTGTGATTGAGAAGCATATCTGCCTCTCCAGAGAGGATAAGACTGTGGACGGCGCCTTTTCTCTGGATCGGGAGGAATTCAGGCAATTGGTCAATGATGTCAGAAATACGGAAGCGGTGCTGGGGGGCGTCTGCTATGGCCCAAGCCCACAGGAGGCGGAAGATTACGCTCACAGGAGGAGCCTGTTTGCTGTCTGTGATATCAAAGCCGGGGAACCCTTTACCGGGGAGAATATTCGCTCCATCCGACCCGCCTGCGGGCTGCATACGCGCTATTATGAGGAGCTTCTGGACCATAAAAAGGCGGCAAGGGATATTCCCTTTGGAACGCCTCTTTCCTGGGATGATGTGGCCAAAGATTGATTTAAAAAGTCAATATTGTGCTAGAAAAAGCCTATTTCTTCCATTTTCATAAGGGGAAGTACAGCATAAAATAAGACCGATAATCCAGTCAATATTGTGATTGTGGAGGTCTTATTTTTTTATGAAAAAAGCATTGATTACAGGCATTACCGGGCAGGATGGTTCTTATCTGGCGGAGTTCTTACTGGAAAAGGGATATGAGGTACACGGCATTACCCGCAGAGCCTCCATCTCCAACACGGCCCGGATTGACCATCTGATCGCTGAAAACGCGATTACCCTGCATGACGGGGATCTGTCGGATTCTTCTTCTCTGATCAGAATCATCGGTCTGGTACAGCCGGATGAAATTTATAACCTGGCGGCGCAGAGTCATGTGCAGGTTTCTTTTGACGTACCGGAATATTCCGGGGATGTGGACGCCATCGGTGTTCTGCGTATTCTGGAGGCCGTGAGAATTCTGGGCCTGACACATAAAACCAGAATTTATCAGGCGTCCACTTCGGAGTTATATGGGAAAGTAGAGGAGATCCCGCAGAAGGAAACGACTCCGTTTCATCCTTACAGTCCCTATGCGGTGGCCAAGCAGTACGGTTTCTGGATCACAAAGGAGTACCGGGAGGCCTATGGAATGTTCGCGGTTAATGGAATTTTGTTTAATCATGAGTCTGAGAGGCGGGGAGAGAACTTTGTGACCAGAAAGATCACCCTGGCAGCCGGCCGGATTGCGGAGGGCCTGCAGGATCATCTGGAACTGGGCAATATGGATTCTCTCAGAGACTGGGGATACGCGAAGGATTATGTGGAGTGCATGTGGCTGATCATGCAGCAGGACATGCCGGAAGACTATGTGATTGCCACCGGTGTCCAGCATACTGTCCGGGATTTCACTGAGAAAGCTTTTCTGGCCAATGGTATAACCATTCGCTGGGAAGGAAGCGGTCTGCAGGAAAAGGGGTATGATACGGCTACGGGCAGGCTGCTGGTCAGTGTCAATCCTCAGTGGTTTCGGCCTACGGATGTGGATAATCTCTGGGGCGATCCCACAAAGGCCAGAACGAAGCTTGGCTGGAATCCTCAAAAAACCAGCTATGAGGAGCTGGTACGCATCATGGCGGAGCACGACAGAGCTTTGGCAAAACGGGAGAGAGCCGCGAAAGAGGCTCTGGAACAGACAGGAGCATAAAAGGATGGAGAAAAACGCGAAAATCTATGTGGCCGGGCATCGGGGCATGGTGGGATCCGCCATTGTCAGGGAACTGGAGCGTCAGGGCTACAAAAATTTGATTACCAGAACGCATCAGCAGCTGGATCTGACAAGACAGGATAAAGTGGAAGCCTTCTTTGCGGAGGAACAGCCGGAGTATGTCTTTTTAGCAGCTGCCAAAGTAGGCGGTATTGTGGCCAATGAGAGCGCTCTGGCGGATTTTATGTATGACAATATGATTCTGGAGATGAACGTGATTCACGCGGCATGGAAGAACGGCTGTAAAAAACTGGAATTTCTGGGTTCCTCCTGTATTTATCCCCGCATGGCGCCCCAGCCCATGAAGGAAAGCTGTCTTCTGACCGGAGAACTGGAGAAGACCAACGAGGCATACGCACTGGCGAAAATTTCCGGCCTGAAATATTGTGAGTTCCTGAACAGACAATACGGCACGGATTATATTTCTGTCATGCCTACCAATCTATACC
>JAJQGR010000050.1 GCA_021200345.1 Lachnospiraceae bacterium
ATAGCCGGTATCTCCTACACAGCTGTGAAGAGCTTCCATGATCTTCCTGGCGTGCTCCAGCTGCAGAAAGCGCTCCTCTAAAGTCTCATCTTCCCCCACTAAGAGAGATGCGGAGCGGATTTCCCTGATCTCATAATTTAAAAGGTCTCTCTCCCGTTTCCGGCCGCTTTCATCCAGATCCTCCTCTTCCAGCCGGGCTTTTGCCTGCCGGTATTCCTGGTAATGGCCTTTCAGACGCTCCAGATTCTCCCTCTGCTCCTGACCTGCATAGGAATCCAGGATCTCCAGCTGACGGGAAGTCTTCAGCAGTGACTGATGCTCATGCTGCCCGTGAATATCAATCAAAAGCTCCGCCAGCTCTTTCACCTGCCTGGCGGTGGCCTGCTCCCCGTTGATCCGGATCGTGGAGCGGCTGGCCTGAATCTTTCTCTGTAAAATCACCACATCCTCATCCACGGAAAATCCCAGCTCTACCAGTCTGTCATAGACCTCCTGGCCGAGATTTTCAAACACCAGCTCCACCAAAGCGTAATCACAGCCTCTGCGGATCATCTCCCTGTCCGCTTTTCCTCCCAGAGCCAGGTTCACGCTTCCCATCAAAATGGATTTGCCCGCGCCCGTCTCTCCGGTCAGGATATTCAGCCCGGGGCGCAGATTCACATCGCACTCTTCAATCAGTGCCAGATTTTTTACATGCAGATTACTTAGCATTCTTCCCTCTGCTTCCTGTCAATAAGAGTTTTTCCAGCTTTGCCCGCAGACTCTCCACTGCCTCCACAGACCGGGCCGCCACAAAAATCGTATCATCTCCGGCCACAGCCCCCACAATTTCCTCAAATGCCAGATCATCCAGCGCCGCCCCCGCGGCCATGGCCATACCGGAAGAGGTTTTGATCACCAGCAGATTCATGGCCGGCTCCAGGGAAAGCACACTGGCGCGCAAAATCTCCAGCTGCCGCCTGGAAAGGGTGTCCTCCCCGGCGGGAAGCGTATACTTTTGTCTGCCTCTGCCCGCGGGGCGCTTCACCAGCCCCAGCTTTTTGATATCCCTGCTGACCGTAGCCTGAGTCACCGAAAAGCCCGCCTGATTGAGAAGCTGCGTCAGCTCCTCCTGGGTCTCTATATCCCGCTGCTGCACCAGCGCCATGATCTCATCCAGCCTGTTTTTCTTCATTGGTTTCTCCGCTTCCGGTCTCTTTCTGGTAACCATTTTTTAAACATTCCCCATCTTTTTATGCAGGGTCTCCATAAAGCTGGTGGGCTCCAGCCGGATCATCCGGGTGGTAGACTTTGCCTGGGTGATATCGATGCTGTCTCCGGTATGCAGCCGCACCTTAAAGGAGCCGTCATAAGCCACCTCCACCGGCTGATCCCTGCCCTGTCTGTCCCCGGGAATCACCAGCGTAATCAGCTGCTTTCCTGACATGACCACCCCCCGGTTAAACAGATTGTGGGGACAGATATTGGTCATACACATGGCCATGGCCGTGGGCTCGATCACCGGGCCTCCGGCGGACAGGTTATAGGCCGTGGAGCCGGTAGGCGTTGAGATGATGCAGCCGTCCGCGTTATAGCGCCGCAGCAGCTGATGATTCAGCCACACATCAAAACGGACTGTCTGCAGCGAACCCGCCCGATTAATCACGATATCGTTCAGGGCCACGCTGGTGATGATCTCTCCGTTGCGGCGCTCGATCTCGCCCTCCAGCATCATCCGCTCTTCCACGGCGTAATCGCCCTGGATCAGCTGTTCCAGACTATCCTCCAGATGATCGCTGTCCACCTCCGTCATGAAGCCCAGCGTTCCTTTGTTAATCCCCAGAAGCGGAATCCCCATGCCGTAGCTGCTGCGGGCGGCCTGCAGCATGGTGCCGTCGCCTCCGATCACCAGAATACACTGGGAATCCTCCGGAATCTGCTCCGGTCTGACCCACTCCTCTTTTTCAAAATCCCACTTGGTAAATACCACGGCGGCCTCTCCGCCATGGGCTTTCATATAGTCCTCGATCCGGTGCGTCAGCTTCAGGCCCTGGTCCTTATAATCGTTGCTGAGCACACAGACTTTTCTGATCGATTCACGCATATGCTTTCCTTCCCCTCGCTCCGCCATTGTCATGCGTCACGAGTTGAACTATCCAGTGTTTCATGGGCCGCCGATACCGCCTTAGCAATGTTTCCGCTCCAGTCTTCCTGATGAGAGATGCCGCTGTTTCGCTCCCAAATCTGATCGATTTGTCTGAGCGCCTCTCTTTCCTCCCAGGCGGCGGACACAAGACTTCTGTCCCGGTTTTTCTGTAAAAAAGCCAGATATTCGATATTGCCCTCCGGTCCTCTGATGGGAGAAAAATCCAGTCCCAGCACATCAAACCCCACAAGATGAGCAAAATCCAGCACATGTCCGATCACTTCCCTGTGAACCTGCTGATCCCGGACCACGCCCTTTTTGCCCACCTTGTCCCGGCCGGCCTCAAACTGGGGCTTGATCAGGCACACCATCTGCCCGTCCTCTTTTAAAAGCCCCACCGCGGGCAGCAGAATCTTCGTCAGAGAAATAAAGGAGACATCACAGGAAGCAAAGTCCATCTGCTCCGGCAAATCCTGCGGCGTCAGATAGCGGAAATTGGTTTTCTCCATACAGACCACCCGGGGATCATTGCGCAGCTTCCAGTCCAGCTGTCCATGGCCCACATCCACCGCGTACACTTTCACGGCTCCGTTCTGGAGCATACAGTCCGTAAATCCGCCGGTGGAGGCCCCGATATCCATGCAGGTCTTATTCTTCAGATCCAGCGGAAAGGAGGAAAAAGCCTTTTCCAGCTTTAATCCGCCCCGGCTGACATATTTCATACTGCCGCCTCTGACCTCAAGTTGTACTTTTTGTATATCAAAAAGACTGCCGGCCTTGTCCTCCCGCTGATTGTCCACAAACACCCAGCCGGCCATAATCATGGACCTGGCCTTCTCCCTGCTGGGCGCCAGCCCCTGTTTTACCAGCAGTACATCCAAGCGTTCTTTCATGTCCGTATCTTCTCTTTTCCGTCTTCAGATATCATCCCAGCCGCTCCAGGATCCCACGGGCCACGCTTTGGGCATCGATTCCAAGCATCCGCTTTAACTCCTCAATACTGCCGTGCTCCACAAACCTGTCCGGTACACCCACGCTGTACACCGGCATGCAGACGCCATGCTCCAAAAGGCAGGCTCCCACCGCCGCGCCGTAACCGCCGGAAAGCACATTGTCCTCCATGGTCACAATCAGGTCGTGATGAGCCGCCTGAATGAGCACCGCCCGCTCATCAATGGGCTTGATAAAACGGCCATTCACCACCGTGATATCCAGGCCCTGCTCTTTTAAGAGCGAGCGAACCTCCATGGCTTCCTCTACCATGCTTCCCACCGCGAAAATCCCCCCCCGGGTTCCCTGATGAAGGACCTCGCATTTTCCCATAATGATGGGCTCCTGAAACTCCTGAAACTCCTGGCAGGCTCTGCCTCTGGGATAACGGACCGCCACAGGGCAGGGCTGCTCCACGGCGAATTTCATCATCATCGCCAGCTCCCAGTCGTTCTTGGGTGCCAGAATGTGCATGTTGGGGATGGAGGATAAATAGGAATAATCAAACACTCCCTGATGGGGCTCCCCGT
>JAJQGR010000011.1 GCA_021200345.1 Lachnospiraceae bacterium
ATATCAGGGAGCTGTGCGACATTGTCCATCCGCGGCATGGCGTGATCACATCCATCGGGCCGCAGCATCTGGAGACCTTTTTTAATATGGAAAATATCCAGAATACCAAGTTTGAGCTGGCGGACGCCCTGCCGCAGGACGGGATGCTGTTTTTAAACGGCGACAATCCCTATATTCAGGAAAAAGCGGCTTCCTATGGGAACAGGATTTTTTATTATAATGAAAGCTCCGGGGAAGGATATGATACCAGGGACGTTTCTGTGTCGCCGCAGGGAACAGAATTTACTGTGATCAGCCCGGACGGTGAAACCGAGCATTTCCAGACCCATCTGATCGGCGCCCATAATATTATCAATGTGGTCGGCGCGATCGCGGTGGCGCATTCACTGGGAATCGCCCTGAAGGATTTAAAGATTCCCGTGCGAAGGCTGAAGCCGGCGGAGCACAGGCTGCAGCTGCGCAGGCAGGGCGCGGTGACGATCATCGACGATGCCTATAATTCCAATCCGATCGGGTCGAAAGCAGCGGTGGAAACCCTGGCCATGTTTGACGGAGTCAGGATCATGATTACGCCCGGCATGGTGGAGTTAGGGGAAAAAGAGGCGGATTATAATTATCAGTTTGGCCAGTATGCGGCGCCCTGCTGTGATTATGTCCTGTTAGTGGGAGAAAAGCACACGAAACCGATTTATGAGGGATTGATGGCGGAGGGCTTTTGCGAACAGAAGTGCCAGGTCTTTGAGCGTCTGGAGGATGCGCTGACCTTTGCCTATGGGATAAAAGACCAGAGGCACAAATATATTTTACTGGAAAATGATCTTCCGGATAATTATTAGGGGAGTGGAGGGATAAGATGCGTACAAGAGTAGCGCTGTTGTTTGGCGGAAAAAGTGTGGAGCATGAGGTTTCCGTGATCTCAGGGATTCAGGCTTATTTGAATATGGATCAGGAAAAGTATGAGACCACACCGGTATATATTACAAAAAACAACGAAATGTATATCGGAGAGGAAGTCGGCAAAATAGAATCCTACAAAAATATCAATGAGCTTTTGCAGAAATCACAGAGAGTGATTTTGGTCAATGAGGGTGGGAAAATTCTGTTAATGCCCTATCCCGCCAGGAAGTTTGGCAAAAACCATCCCGTGGAGATTGATCTTGCTTTTCCGGTTGTCCATGGGACGAACGTGGAGGATGGCGCTTTACAGGGCTATCTGAAAATACTGGGAGTTCCATTCGTAGGGTGTGATGTGACAGCCTCCGCCATCGGAATGGATAAATTCATCATGAAAACAGTATTGAAGGAATATGGAGTTCCTGTTCTGGACGCGAAGCTGTTTACGCTGGCGGATTATGCCAGGATGGAAGCTCTGCTGGATCAGATTGAGGAGACGATTGGCTATCCTGTGATCATCAAGCCGGTGAATACCGGCTCCAGCGTGGGGATCAGCGTGGCCAAGACCAGAGAAGAGCTGGAAAATTCAGTGGATGAGGCTTTCCGATATGCTACAAAGGTTCTGGCTGAGCACGCAATTTTAAATCTGAGGGAAATCAACTGTTCCGTGCTGGGAAATGAAAATGAGGCGGAGGCCTCTGAATGCGAGGAGCCGCTGCACACAAAGGATATTTTAAGCTACGAGGATAAATATGTAAGCAATGCGAAGGGCGGGCAGTCGAAGGGGATGGCCAGCGTGGCCAGAAAGATCCCCGCGGATCTGTCTCCGGAAGAAAGAGAAACGGTACGCGCCCTGGCGGTAAAAGCTTTCCAGGCGCTGGGATGCAACGGCGTGGCCAGAATCGATTTCATGATTGATGGAGACAGTGGAAAGCTGTATTTTAATGAGATCAATACCATTCCCGGCTCTCTGGCGTTTTATCTGTGGGAGCCGCTGGGAGTCAGCTACAGCAGTCTGCTGGACAGAATGATTCAGCTGGCATTGAAAAGAGTCCGGGAGGAACAGGCTGTAAACTTTGTGTTTGATACCAATATTCTGAATCAGGCCAGTTTTGGTGGAGCAAAAGGAGCGAAGAGATAATGCAGGCAATTCCGCTGACAGAGGATCCCGAAGTATGGGAAGACAGAAGCTTTCTTGATTCTGAGTTTGTTTTGATCCGGGATGACGATCATTTTGAAGTTCAGATGCAGTATCCGCTGATGAAGATGAAAAACGCGGAGGAAGAATGTCTGGTTCGGCGGGAAGTGTGGGAGAGACTGAAGGCCGCGGCTAAGAAGCTGCCGGCGGGGTACCGGATCCGCATTTGGGACGCGTGGAGACCCTTTGCCCTGCAGCAGGAGCTGTATGAGGTGTATTCCGGTGCGATTATCAGGGAATACGGGCTGATGGACAAAACCGCGGAGGAAAGAAAGCGGGTCATTCACAAGTTTGTCTCGGAACCGGTTTATAACAGAGATCTGCCGCCGGTTCACACAACCGGCGGAGCCGTGGATGTGACGCTGATAGATGAGCGCGGGCGGGAGCTTAAGATGGGAACGGGCTTTGATGATTTTACGGGGAAAGCCCACACGGCCAGTTTTGAGGGAACGGAGGAAGCCGTGATCCGCGACAACCGGCGATTGCTTTATGGCGTCATGACTGCGGCAGGATTTACCAATCTGCCGTCGGAATGGTGGCATTATGATTACGGGGACAGATTCTGGGGGTATTACAGCAAAAAAACGGCGATTTACAGAGGGGCTTTTACGAAGGAGGAGACTGGTGGGAGAGCAGAGTTCAGGCACGGAGATCAAGGATAAAAAGAGGACGTTATACCGAAGAGATATCAATAAGGGGTATCTGATTCTTTATTTAGTGGTAATGCTGGCGATTATTCTGGGAGGCGTCATTCTGTATTTCCTGGAAGGAGGCTTTTCCTTTGTGGAGCTGCTTCAGAATATTGTGGGCAATCTGATGGGCGTTTTCGGGGCGTTTCTGGTGTTCGATATCGCCCATGAAAAGCTGTCGAAGGATTCCTATGCCGGCGAGGTCTCAGAACAGATTCTTGATACACTGATGTATCATCCGGAGGCCATGGAGCTTTATGAAAATGAGCAGAAGAAAAAGTTTGTAAACGCGTTTATCCAGTCCATTGTGGAGGATCCCGACGCCAGTGAGATGATCGTCAACTATCTGGACAGCTATCTTCTGACGGCTGAGGATTTTGAGAAGAAAGAGAAGAAAATTACGGAAAAGGACTGCCGGATCAGGACGGAGTTTTCCTATCGCTTTGTGCTGGATGCCAGACGCTCCTCCGCGTTTAACCGGCTGCGGGCCCTGGCTGACAAAGAGCCAGATCCTTATTTTTATGTGCAGGAAGAACTGAATTATAAGACAAAATACTTATCGCAGAAAGGAAATAATCTCAGTCAGAATGAGGTGACCCTGGGATATATTTATGACAGCGCGGGCTTGGACCGCTTCCTGCGGGGCAATGAGCATGACAAAAATGACAGTCTGATGACGAACTGCATCTTTCGGGAAAGCCTTGACATAGAGGAAGCTGACAGAGAGATGTTCGAGAAATGCGCGAAAGATAAGCAGGAGCTGATCGAACTGGTAAAGAATATGTTCCGGCCCCATCTGGTGATTGACAGATGTAAAGGGGAGATCACGGATGTAACTGTCATCAGCGGCG
>JAJQGR010000041.1 GCA_021200345.1 Lachnospiraceae bacterium
TGTACTATAGCACATCATTTTTCAATTGTCAACACAATTTTTGGAAAAAATTAAAATATTTTCAAAAAATATGAAATTTAAAAAATGTAACAGAATCGAAAAGAATGTATAATTGAAATAACAGATTTTGAATGCAAAAGCAGAAAATAGATATCTCAAATTAGCAAAATATAGAAAAACTTGTTGCGTTATGCCGGATTTTTATATAAACGATTGAAAAGCGGCGTATTAACGGGCGAAAAACGGAATAATAACGGTTGGAAAACGGGCGTTTCGGTTGACAGGAATGAAGGGATGTGCTAACATGAGGTAAATGAAAACGCATATGAAAAGTAATGGAAAGAGGCCGTTTTATGGATATTGAAAAGCTGAAGAAGAGAAAGCAGGAGTTGGGCTACAGCATGGCGCAGCTTTCAGAGAGCAGCGGGATCCCACTGGGCACGCTGCAGAAGATTTTTACCGGAGAAACGAAGCAGCCGCGGTATGAGACGATGCAGGCGCTGGAGAAGGTGCTGGGACCGAAGGCCAGTCCCCGGAGGTATCTGGATGCATTTGCCGGACTGGACACGATGATGGTATCGGAAACTGCTGTCGCCTATGGGAAAAAGCGGCAGGGGGAGTATACTGTGGAAGATTACTATGCTCTGCCGGATGACCAGAGAGTGGAGCTGATTGACGGGGTATTCTATGATATGGCCTCTCCCAGGGCGCCGCACCAGTTTGTGGCAGGGGAGATTTACCGTCAGATTTCGACTTATATCATGGAACGCAAGGGGCAGTGTATGCCGTTTATCGCGCCTCTTGATGTGCAGCTGGACTGTGATGATAAGACAATGCTGCAGCCGGACGCCGGAATCCTGTGCGACCGGAGTAAGCTGAGGAAAGGGATTGTTTACGGCGCGCCGGATTTCCTGGTGGAGGTACTCTCTCCCTCCACCAGGATGAAAGACCAGGGGGTCAAGCTGATGAAGTATATGCATGCGGGTGTCAGGGAATGCTGGCTGGTGGATACAGAAAGACGAATGGTGATGAACTATTTTTTTGAGGATCCGCCCTGTCCGGCAATGTATCCTTTCGATGCTTCGATCCCTGTCAGGATTTATGATGGAGATCTGAAGGTTAGCCTGAGCGGTATTCTGCCCTGGCTTGAGGAGGGGGAGAAGGATGAGCGGTGAACAGCATATCTGCATCGGCCTTCTGGCGCATGTAGACTCCGGCAAGACCACCCTGGCGGAGAGTATTCTGTATGCCCGCGGCGCGATTCGAAAGCAGGGACGTGTGGATCACGGGGACGCTTTCCTGGATACGGACCAGATGGAGAAAGCGAGGGGGATCACTATCTTTTCCAAAGAAGCGAGAGTGAAATTGGGAGCATATCAGGCGGTTTTGCTGGACACGCCGGGTCATACGGATTTTGGCGCGGAGATGGAGAGAACGCTGCAGGTACTGGATTACGCTGTTTTAGTGATCAGCGGTTCGGAAGGAATCCAGAGTCATGTGGTTACTCTCTGGCGATTGCTTGAGAGACACAGCATTCCGGTGTTTATTTTTGTCAACAAGATGGATTTGCCAGGATGTGACAGGGAAGCGCTGATGGAACTGCTCAAAAGGGAGCTGAGCGACGACTGCGTTGATTTTACGGATCCGTCGGGACAGAGTTTTAAGGAAAGTGCGGCGGAGCGCTCCGAGGAGCTGCTGGAACTGTATTTGCAGGAACAGGAGCTGCCTGTGAAAATGATCGGGGAGTTGATTTTTGAACGCAGAATTTTTCCCTGTTATTTTGGCTCTGCCCTGAAAAATCTGGGCGTGGAGGAGCTGCTGAGGGGAATGGAGACGTATATGCTGCCGGTACGCTATCCTAAGGAATTTGGGGCCAGGGTGTATAAGATTTCCAGGGATGAAAGGGGAAGCCGGCTGACGCATCTGAAAGTCACCGGCGGTGTGCTGCGGGTGAAAGATCCGGTGGGGGAGGAGAAGATCAATCAGATTCGTCTCTATTCCGGGGCGGATTATGAGCAGGCGGGCGAGGCAAAAGCCGGTCAGCTGTGTGCCGTGACAGGGCTTGCCGCTTCCTACAGCGGGCAGGGTCTGGGCTATGAGAGGGAGCAGGAGAAGCCATCTCTGGAGCCGGTGCTGAATTATCGGGTTATTTTGCCGGACGGCTGTGACGTGTATCAGACTTATCTGACAATAAGACAGCTGGAGGAAGAGGATCCCCAGCTTAAGATTGTATGGGAGGGGCAGAGCAGGGAAATCCAGGTGCAGTTCATGGGTGAAGTGCAGATCGAGGTGATCCGCGCCATGATCCGGGAGAGATTTCATATCGAGGCTTCTTTCAGCGAGGGGAGCATTATATATAAAGAAACCATCGCTTCACCGGTGGAGGGCGTGGGTCATTTTGAGCCGCTGCGCCATTACGCGGAGGTGCATTTGTGGATGGAGCCGGGGGAGCCTGGCAGTGGCCTGTCCTTTGATTCAATCTGCAGTGAGGATGTGCTGGACAGAAACTGGCAGCGGTTGGTTCTGACTCATTTAAAAGAACGCAGGCATAAAGGAGTACTCACAGGCAGTGAGCTGACAGATGTAAAAATCACGCTGGCAGCGGGACGGGCCCATCCGAAGCATACGGAGGGCGGTGATTTCAGGCAGGCCACCTACCGGGCGGTACGCCAGGGACTGATGAAAGCGGAGAATGTTCTGCTGGAGCCGATATATGATTTTGAGCTGACTGTGCCAACGGAGGCCGTGGGCAGGGCTATGAGCGATATCAGTCGGATGAGCGGCAGCTTTTCAGGACCTGCGATATCAGACGCGTTGGGGGAAGCTGTTGAAGGCATGGCCACATTGTCCGGCAGAGTGCCGGTGGCTGCCATGCAGGGTTATCAGAGGGAGGTGGCTTCCTACACCAGAGGACTGGGGAGGCTCAGGCTTCGTCTGGCCGGGTATGCGCCCTGCCACAATACGGAGGAGGTGCTGGCGGCCTCAGGATATCTGCCGGAGGAGGATGTGGAGAACACAGCGGATAGTGTCTTCTGCACACACGGTGCCGGATTTGTGGTGCCATGGGATCAGGTGGAGGAGTATATGCATCTGGAGACCGGACTGACGGAGGTGTATGAGAGAGAGCAGGAAGAAAAGCAGCGTGGTGGAGCAGCCGGGCTGACGGAGAGCGGCGTATCGGAGAACAAGATGGAGCAGCAGAGATATCGTGCACAACGAACAAGACAGGAGAACCGACTTGCTGCGGACTTTATTTCCCAGGAGGAAATTGACGCAATTTTTGCCCGTACTTATGGCAGTACATCCCGCAGAAAAGAGGGCTGGGAGCGTGGGAAGGGCCCTGCGAACCGTCTGAAAACAGCAACGACCGCAAAGGAATATGTGTACCGGCCGCAGCTTCATAAGACAGAGGAAGAGTACCTTCTGGTGGATGGATACAACATCATTTTTGCCTGGGAGGAGCTTTCCAATATTGCCGCGGCGAATATCGATGGCGCCAGAGACCGCCTGGCAGAGATCCTGTGCAATTACCAGGGCTATAAGAAAATGACGGTGATCCTGGTTTTTGACGCCTACCGTGTGGCAGGTCACCGGGAAACGGTGCAGAAATATAATAATATCTATATTG
>JAJQGR010000345.1 GCA_021200345.1 Lachnospiraceae bacterium
ACATATATCCAGTGAAAACGGGCTGAAATCTGTATGTGATTTCAGCCCGTTTTTGCCGGCAGTCTGTTTTTGTCTCCCCATTCGCACATCCCGTCCAGAATCGGGATCAGGGACTTTCCTCTGTCAGTGAGACTATACTCAACTTTGGGGGGAATCTGGGGATATTCTTCCCGGTGAACCAGTTGATCCGCTTCCAGTTCTTTCAAAGTGGAACTGAGGGTTTTATAAGAAATATCTTTGATATACTTCTTCATCTCATTGAATCGAACTATTTTGAATTCCATCAACGTATAGAGAATAGTCATTTTGTATTTTCCGTTAATCAGCGACAGGGTATAGCTGAATCCGGTTGTCCCGAGACTTTCATTGGCAATGCAGCGCTCGCTCATATTACGCTCTCCTTCAGGTTAGTATTGAACCTCGATGTAAGTATCGCACCTGAATGTGCGTACTTGTTTTCCTTCTTATTGTTGCTATGATTATAGTATCAGTAACAGGAAAAGTCAATCCTGTATAAAAGGAGGAAAAATTGATGAGTAAAAAAATCGTTGTAATTACCGGAAGTCCCCGCAAAAACGGCAACAGCTTTGCAATGACGGACGCTTTTATCAGCGCGGCAGAGGCGAAAGGCCATACTGTGACCCGCTTTGATGCGGCAATGATGAAAATTGGCGGCTGCCATGCCTGTGAAACCTGCTTCAGGACAGGAAAAGCCTGTTCCTTTGACGATGATTTCAATATCATTGCTCCGGCAATTCTTGAGGCGGATGCTCTGGTGTTTACCATGCCGGTTTACTGGTATTCCATTCCATCTCAGATCAAGGGAGTCATTGACCGGATCTATTCCCTGGTGGTAGGCGGTAAGGACATTGCCGGGAAAGAGTGCGCTTTGATTACATGCTGTGAGGAGGAGGACCTTTCCGTGCTGGACGGCGTCCGGATTCCCATGGAGCGCACGGCGGCCTTAAACAAATGGAAGATGGTCGGAGAGGTGCTGGTGCCAGGCGTTTTAAATGTAGGAGATATTAACAAAACAGATGGCTGCGCCCAGGCCATTGCGCTGGCAGACAAAATCTGACTGACAGCGGTATTATGAAAGAAGTAAAGTGGCGCTGTTCTGTGGAAACCAGACTGATTGCGGGATTTGTTATGGTGATTGCGGTGATATTGTGTTCAGCTTTGATCATGTATCACAGGGCGGTGGCAATTACCAGAGAATCCACTTACGAAAAAATGGATTCCCAGGCAAATTATTACATGGAAACATTGGATACGGAACTTGGCCTGGTACGGCAGCTGCAGGTTGATTTTTGCAATAACAGAAAGCTTGTATTTCTCATCAGCCCGAACATAAATATCAGTACATACGAGAAACGGGATGGTCTTCTTACCATGGAAGAAAATATGAACATCATTAAAGAAATCAGTGTGATTGTGGAGGATGCTGTGCTTTATCTTCCGAAATCAGAGTACAAAATATCTTCCACAGATGTTTTAAAAATGGATTCAACTGATTTTGAAAAGATCGAAAGCTATGTGGAATACACAGGCGGCGCCATATATTACAACGGTGAGAATTTTTTTATGGTGCAGAGCAATGTGGATCAGATCCGGTCAAGCGAGCTTCCCAATTATACACTGATTGTTTATTTTTCCACCTCCAGGCTGCAGGAGAATCTGGCCGGGTTAAATACGTCGGAAAACAGTGGAACTTTTCTTTATCATGAGAGTTCCGATACCTTAATAGAAAACAGCAACGGCAAAGCTGTGGGCAGAAAAATACTGGATCAGCTCAGGACGGAAAACGGAATTTTGCCAAGCCGGCAGAGAGTTAACGTGGATGGAAAACAGTACCTGGTGTTTGTAGGCGGTGAAAGCCGGATGGGATTGTTTGTACAGTATGTGCAGGAAGAAACAGTGATGGGGGAAATGATTCGGTTTCGCATTCTGGTCAGTGCATTGTTTTGTCTTATGCTTGTGATGGCTGTCTTATTTGGTTTCTATGCCAGAAATCTGCTTCACGAGCCCATCGGGGTCATGCTGAAAGCCTTTCAAAGAGTACAGGAGGGTAATTGGAAAGAGAAAATATCTGACAGGAGACAGGACGAATTTCAATATCTCTATGAAGGTTTCAATGAGATGGAACGCCAGATGGGGCAGATGATTGACCAGGTTTATATTCAGACCAATCTGGCTCAGCGGGCGCAGATGAAGCAGCTGCAGGCTCAGGTAGCTCCTCATTTTTTATATAACAGTTTTTTTATCCTGAGCAGACAGATTAAAAAAGGAGACTACGAAGGAGCGGAGAAGCTTTCCGGTCATCTGGGAACTTATTTTCGCTATCTTGCCAGAAATGAGGCGGATGACGTGACGCTGGCCCAGGAGACGGAGCATGCGCGAAGCTATGCCGCCATTCAGAGGACCCGATTTGTGAACAGAATGACCATCATTTTTGAAGAGTTGAAAGAGTCTATGAAAGAGCTGATTGTACCAAGGCTGATCCTGCAGCCTCTTTTGGAAAATGCGTTTGAACACGGATTGGAGAACAAAATGCGGGATGGACTGCTTTGGGTTCATTTTGAGGAAACAGAGGAAGAAATTTGGATATATGTGGAGGACAACGGAGAGGAATTTACACAGGAATTGCTGGAGGAAATTCAGATATCTCTGGAGCGGGGAAAAGAGGGGGAGATTACTGCGCTTTATAATATTCACAGGAGACTGCAGATTTATTTTCACGGCCGCGCCGGGCTGCGGGTGAGCAGGAGTAGTCTGGGCGGCATGTGCGCCATGATCTGGCTGCAAAGAAAATGAAGCGGGATTTTTCGGTTGAGGGGAAAAGGAAGAAGCTGGGAGCTGCGGATACGAAGGAGAAAAAGAATGAACCGGAATTTACTGATTGTGGATGATGAGTATGAAATTCTGTCTTGGCTGGAAGAACTGTTCACCTATGAGTTTGAACCGGAGATTGAGGTTTACACAGCGGATTGTGCAGTGAGAGCGCTGGAGCTGCTAAATCAGGTCAAATTTGAAGTGGTGCTGACGGATATCAAAATGCCGGGGATGGATGGGATCACTCTTTTTCACAAAATCAAGAGTAACTGGCCCAGGTGCAGGACAGTATTTTTAACAGGATTTCGTGATTATGATGATATGTACCGTATCGTGAATCATAAGGATGTCAGATATATTCTCAAAAGTGAGGGAGATGAGGTTATTATGAAGGCCGTGAGAGATTCTCTCACAGAGCTGGAACAGGAACTGGAGCTGGAGCTGCGGCAGAAAGAATCGGAGGAAACACTGAGCAGGGCCAGGTTCTGGAAAATCAGGGAATTTCTTGACAGGATCCTGGCGGGTGATATGAAAAAGGAGGAGATAATAAAACAGGAGGCTGAGCTGGAGTTTCCTGTTTTGTTGGAAGATGCGTGTCTGCTTTTTCTGATCAGAATTGATAATGAAAAAGAGGAAGGGATACAGTCTGCGGAATTCAGGTCGTTTCTGGAAATTGTGAGCGTCCTGGTTCGCGGCAGTCTGCCTGAGAATGTTCAGATGTATATGCATATCATGGAAAATCAACAGGCGCTTTTGTTTTTGCAGTCCCGAAAGGAAAGGGAGGATTGGAACAGGG
>JAJQGR010000271.1 GCA_021200345.1 Lachnospiraceae bacterium
ACAGAATGTGGGCTACCAGGTGGAGACTTTTTCCACGGCAAAGGAGTTTCACGAGGCCATGAACCGCAAATTTCCTTCTCTGATCATGCTGGATATTATGCTGCCGGATGAGGGCGGTCTGGACATTTTGAAAGGACTCAGGAGCCGCACCCTGACAAAAAATATTCCGGTCATTATTGTTACGGCCAAAACCACGGAGCTGGACCGGGTCAAGGGACTGGATTTTGGGGCGGATGATTATATCTGTAAGCCCTTTGGCGTTATGGAAATGATATCCAGAGTGAAGGCGCTGCTGCGCCGTCTCCCCGGGGAGAATGAGGAGGAAACAAGACTGGTCCTGGGACCGGTGGTGCTGGACAAGGAAAAACACGAGGTTCATGTGCAGGATCAGCTGGTGGAGCTGACTTATAAGGAATTTGAGCTTTTAGGGCTTTTGATGAGCAATGCCGGCACTGTCACTACCCGTGAGAAGATTTTGAATAAAGTCTGGGAAACGGATTTTGAGGGTGAGAGCAGAACGCTTGACATGCATATTAAAACACTGCGGCAGAAGCTGAAAGGCGCCGGCAGTATGATCAAGACTGTCAGAAACGTAGGATACATCATGGATCAGGAAACGTTATGAAAAAGAAAATATACAGCCATTTTATGCTGGTGGTCGCCCTGGCGATCCTTTTGACAATGACATTTTCAAGCTTTCTTTTCTATCGTCTCTTTAAAGAGCAGATGTACGGGGACGTTCGCGGATATGGACAGCTGATTTTGCAGTCGGAGCAAAATGCTCATATGGATTGGGAACTGTATGACAGTTCCGGAGACTATTTCCGGCTGACAGTGGTGAACCGGGACGGTACAGTCCTCTATGACAATGAGGTGGACGCCTCTTCCATGGAAAATCACAGCGACAGGGAGGAAATCATTGCCGCCTGGGAGACCGGGCAGGGACAGGCAGTGCGGCGTTCGGATACGCTGAACCGTTCTACCTACTATGTGGCGCTGAAGCTGGATGAGGATACCGTGATCCGCGTGGGGCGGGATGGCAGCAGCATTTGGGGGCTGTATCTTCATGTACTGCCGATTGTCTTTCTGGTGGGCCTTTTATGCTGGGTGGTCTGTCTGATTCTGGCCTCCTGGCTGACCAGGAGTATTCTGCGTCCCATGCAGACGCTGGCTGACAATCTGGACAAGCCCCAGACAGTTCCCGCCTATGAGGAGCTTCAGCCGTTTCTGGAGACCATTCAGAAGCAGCACATGGATTTACTGGAATCCGCCCAGATGCGCCAGGAGTTTACAGCCAATGTATCTCACGAGTTAAAAACCCCGCTGACAGTGATTTCCGGATATGCGGAGCTGATCGCGTCGGGGATGGCAGGAGATAAGGACGCCAGGCATTTTGCCCGTGAGATTCATGAGAACGCCGGCCGGCTGTTGACGCTGATCAATGACATTCTGGAGCTGTCCAGGCTGGATTCCACCTCGCCGGGGATGGAGCTGGAGCGGGTGGATCTGTATCCGGTGGCGCTTTCCTGCGTGGAAATGCTTAAAATCAATGCGCAGAAGCATAAGGTGTCATTAAATTTAAGCGGGGAAAGTGCCGAGGTGCCGGGCAACAAAGAAATGCTGGAGGAGCTGATTTATAACCTGTGCGATAATGCCATTCGCTATAATAAGGAGAACGGCTCTGTTGAGGTATGTGTCAGAAACCAGGTGGATACGGTGGTACTGACTGTAAAGGATACCGGCATCGGCATACCAAAGGAGCATCAGAGCCGTGTCTTTGAACGGTTTTACCGGGTGGATAAGAGCCGCTCCAGGGATACCGGCGGTACCGGTCTGGGTCTGGCCATTGTCAAGCACATCGTGTCCCTTCACCAGGCGGTGCTGGAGCTGGAAAGCGAGGAGGGAGTGGGCTCCCTGATTACGGTGACGTTTATGAAGGCACTTTCGTAAACGTTGTGAAAGTTTATGCCGTTTTTACGGCAAAAAGTTTTGCAAAGCTAAAGTGACGACATATCGTCTACATTTTTTCAGGCTGTCATGTAAAATGTTTCTACGGAACATCTATGATTGAAATTGGTTCCGCTGGAAGGAGATTACATGGACAGCTTGTATTTTTTGACCGAAGATAATCCCTTACCAAAGAACAGCTGCAGACTTCCCAGGCCGGCGCCCGAGGAGCAGCAGCTTTTAGAACAGCTCATACACAGAATTTTACAGCTGTGCCGAGCGAGGAGAATCACCATTACGGAGCTGGCCCGGCTCTCGGGGGTACACCCGTCCACACTCAAAAGCATTATTTATGGAAGAAGCCAAAATCCGGGCATCATCACGATCTGGCATATCTGCTGCGGTCTGCAGTTGTCTCTGGATGAATTTTTCAGAAAGAGATATTTTCCGGACTAGTGGAAGAGAGCTTCGAAGATTTTTACAGGCGGACGCATCAGATGGTTCGCCAGTATCTGCGTTCCAGAGTGGAAAACAGCCAGGAAATGGATGACCTGGTCCAGGAGACCTACAAGACGGCGCTGGAGAGGTGGGATATGCTTCAAAGTCATCCCAATCCCTGCGGATGGCTGTTGCTGACCGCAAAGCACATGTGGCGCAAAGTACAGAGGTATACATATACCTGTGCGGAACCCTGTGATGTGGAGAATATTTTTTATGAGGAGCCGGCTTACGAAATAGTGGTTATGGAGGAGCTTTTGCACAGTCTCTATGGGGCGAATGATGAGAAGCTGGCCCGGGGATATTTTCTGGAGGGCTCCACTGTGGCCGAGTTGGCTCAGGATATGCAGGTCAGCCCGGGAAATGTCAGGACCAGATTGTACAGGATACGCAGAAAGCTGCGGGATGAGGTGGAGTGAGGCAACACAAAAAGGGTTCTCCTTTCGGGGAACCCTGAATTTTTAAAGCTTGTCTTTGTGCACGCGTGCGCCATGAGGGTGTTGGCTATCGCGTTTCCATAGAAGACTTAAGCGATCGTGTTGACAGCTTTTGCGATGGCGCTTACTTTGCGCGCAGCAGTGTTTTTGTGATAAACACCCTTGCTGGCAGCTTTCTCGATCACAGAAGTAGCAACAGCCAGAGCCTCTGTGGCAGCGGCCTTATCGCCGGCCTCCACTGCGGCATAAACTTTCTTGGTCTCGGTCTTGACGCGGGACTTGATGGCTTTATTGCGCTCGTACTTTTTATTATTGACTAAGATACGCTTCTTTGCAGATTTGATATTTGCCAAGATGTACACCTCCCATATATACTTTCCATTCTGTCTTCTGTATTCGCGGCACCAGACACGGAGTGCGGCGAACACACTTTAGTCATTGTAAATTTTCCCTTTTCATTTGTCAATAGATTTTCACATAAAACTGTGAAAAAAGAGAAAAATATGGGGGCAAAGAAATGGAAGAGGACAAACAGCGGAGGAAATATATGGACGGTCAAAATAAGAAAAAAGAAATTCCGATTGCCGAGGCACGCACGGATCTGGCGCTGGAGGCCGGAGAGCGGCTAAAGGATGATCACTTTGTGCCCAGGGGCCTGCGGGTGGAGACGCTTCCGTGCGAGGACGCTGATGCGGTGATTACCCGGGTTTATGTGGAAAGCAGGGA
>JAJQGR010000228.1 GCA_021200345.1 Lachnospiraceae bacterium
CCGCTTTTGGGAAACTGCCCATATCCGCCGCGCGGATAAAAGCATCAAGCTGATGATTGTACACGAGCGCCTCCTGCATAAGGTTTATACTTTATACAATGATAACATATCCATTCTTCCGAAGCAAGGAGAAGTGGGTAAAATAATAGATGGCAAAATAAGAACAGACAAGGCGTTTTGAATAAAGACAATAACATGGAGGAAATGATGATGACACAGACTTATCTGACACTCAATGACGGCACAAAAATCCCTCAGTTTGGTATGGGCGTTTATATGGTGCCGGAAGGAAAAGCAACTTATGACGCAGTGACGGAAGCCCTGAAAATGGGGTATCGCCATATTGATACCGCACATGCTTACCAGAATGAGCGCAGTGTGGGCAAGGCGGTAAAAGAAAGCGGCATAGCCCGCGGAGAAATCTGGATCACAACAAAGCTGTGGCCCAGCGAGTATGGTGAAGGGAAAACAATGGCAGCCATTGATAAAATGCTTTCCAGACTGGATACGGAATATATCGATTTACTGCTTCTGCATCAGCAGTTTGGCGATTACCTCGGTGCATGGCGGGATATGGAAAAAGCAGTTAAATCAGGGAAAGTCCGCTCCATTGGAATTTCCAACTTTGAATCGGAACGCCTGGAGGAAATCTGCAAAGCAGCTACGATAAAACCGTCTGTTTTGCAGGTGGAGTGCCACCCTTACTATCAGCAGAACGCATTGAAAGAACGTCTGGCGCCATATGGTACGATAATTGAAAGCTGGTATCCTATCGGACACGGTGATCCGGCGCTGATCAATGAATCGGTATTTTCTGAGCTTGGAAAGAAGTATGGAAAGAGCAATGTCCAGGTTATATTGCGGTGGCATATCCAGGAGGGCAATATTATTTTCCCGAAATCAACAAATCCTCAGCATATTCGTGACAACTTTGACATTTTCGATTTTGCGCTGACGGAGGAGGAAATGGAAGCCATACGTGGCATTGACAAGGGAGTCCGGTTTTTCAATATGAGCCTTGCCGATCAGGAGAAAAACCTTGGCCGTTTTGTCCCGGCAGATTAAAACAGAAAGTGGCCTGTCAGTATCGTGAAGAGATGCTGGCAGGCCTTATTTTTTGAAATGTTTTTGGGGTTGAAAGACAGGATATCATTTGCTAGAATAACGACATATAAGCAGCATGTCTGGCAGGAATTGATGTCAATGTGATTAGAACGATAAAATTCCGGCTGTGCCGATTAAAGCCGATGGATATAGAGAGGAAGAACATTTATGTTACCTGCAAAAGAACGAGCGGAAGAGATTCTAAGGGAAAGCGAGTTGATGAATCCGGGCCCATGGGGAGATCACAGCAGAACAGCAGCCCATTGCGCACAGTGTATTGCAGAACAAACCGGTATGGATGCTGAGAAAGCGTATGTAGTAGGATTGCTTCATGATATTGGCAGGAGATTCGGGAAAAGACATTTGGGGCATGTGATTGATGGATACCGCTATATGATGGAATTGGGTTACGACGAGGCGGCACAAATCTGTCTGACCCATTCTTTTAACGTGCAAAGCATTGACAATTATGTCGGCAATCGGGATACTACGGAATCGGAAACAGAAGAAATCATCGAGAGATTAGAGGAAGCGGTTTATGATGACTATGATCGATTGATTCAGTTGTGTGACGCAATCTCCGGAGCCGGTTTTGTAATGGATATGATTGATCGCATGAATGATGTGAAAAGTCGGTATGGATCATATCCTCAGGATAAATGGGATTATAATATTTATTTGAAGTCCTATTTTGAAGAAAAGATGGGAAAAGATCTGTATGAAGCTGTGGAACAAAAGACATTTCATATTTAATCTGCATAATTTCAGTTTATTGAGGTGATATTGTGACGGAACGAAGGGAAATTCTGGACTATGGGATGACGCTGCCGGACGTGTACATCGACGCGCCCTTTCATGACGACAACTGGATCCTGCTTCGGTATCAGAAGAATAAACGGGCTTTTGCCTGGACGTATGAGAGGAACGGGCACATTTGCGTCAATGTGAAGGTGGATCCGGAGTGGCGGGATTTCTGGCGCAGCGCCTATGCGTCTGTCCTGCCGGGATATCATCAGAATAAGGAACACTGGAATACGATCATCCTGGACGGGAGCATCCCGGATGATGAGGTAAAGCGGATGGTGGCGGAAAGCTATGATCTGATTGTGAAGAAATTTTCTGTGAAACCTGGCAGAAACGAGGATTCAGGGGATAATGTGTTCCGGGGGGCGAGACGGAAGAAAGAGAGGGAGAGATAATACGAATGATATATGAGGAAATACTGCGTGATTTAAACAGTATGGAAAACAGAAAAACAAAAGATATTGACAGGTACGATAAAGGCCTGATCAGGGCAAAAGAGGACGTCAGCTGTCTGAAAGATTACGCGCTTGTGAATCCGCTTGTACATAGAACTTATTTTCAGGTGTCACTGGGAAAAATGAAGGATATGGAAGACCAGTTTCGCTTTATCGAGGAGAATGAAGACCTGTTGCAGGATTGGTGGCATGTCGATCAGCTGACGCAGTTTTTGAGAAAACCGCTTGATTTTGAGTTCGCTTTTTCTAAGGCGAAACGGTACGTAAATTCCTCCAAACCCTTTGTGAGACGGTGGGGTTACGTGTTGTTTTTGACAGGATTACAAAAGGATAAAGATCATACCGCAGCTATTTTATCCCTGATGAAAGATGACAGCGAATATTATGTGCAGATGGGAGAGGCGTGGCTGATTGCCGATCTGGCGGTGTTCAATGCCGATGAAGTTGTCAGATTTATCGAAACCTCTTGCCTGAAGTACAATATCATTGGCAAAGCGATTCAGAAAATCTGTGATTCGTACAGAATAGCGCCGGAGTTGAAAGCGTACTTGAGATCTCTCAGGGGAGAACTAAAGGGAACAGGGAGGACAACACAGTATGGACAATCATACGCTGGTAAGTTTAAAAAAGGGTGAGGGACGCACGATCAAATCCGGCGGCCTCTGGATCTATGACAACGAAATCGACAGCATCACAGGAACCTTTCATAATGGAGACATGGTAACCGTGCGTGATTATGACGGATATCCGCTGGGACGGGGATTCATCAATCAGAATTCCAAAATCCGCATTCGCCTCATGACGCGGAATGCCGGACAGGAGATTGATGAGGCATTTCTGCGCATGCGCCTGCAGAACGCGTGGGATTACAGGAAAAAGGCCATGGGACTTGTATGTGGGGATGATCGCAATGATGAAAAGAGCGTAAGCAGCTGCAGCTGCCGCCTGGTATTTGGCGACGCGGATTTCCTGCCGGGTCTGGTTATCGATAAGTATGCGGATGTTTTAGTGGTGCAGTCGCTGGCGCTTGGAATCGATCGGTTGAAAGAACAGATTGTCACGATCCTGAAAGAAATCCTGGCGGCAGACGGCCTTGTCATCCGGGGAGTTTATGAACGCAGCGATGCCAAAGAGCGTGAAAAAGAAGGCATGGAGCGCGCAAAGGGCTTTCTGGGACCAGAATTTGACACGTATGTCCCGATGACATAGAATGGAGTGAAATATATTGTGGATGTGC
>JAJQGR010000027.1 GCA_021200345.1 Lachnospiraceae bacterium
GATAGGGACGGCCAATCTGCGCGATGTTGGTATCGCGGAAACGGCGTCTGGTCTGGGCCGCCCGGCACCAGTCCTCAATCTCGGCCTGCACGCCGGGATCTCCGCCCTCCACCACACCGGTAATCACGGCATGTCTCTTGCCAAAACGCTCCAGATCCGCAACCATTTCACCCACAGCGCCGCAGGCATAGCCCTCACCCAGCCAGGAAGCAATGTCGGTGTGCTGATAATCCAGCGCTTTCAGCTTCTGCACGTTGACAAGCACCACAGGCACATCCAGATCCTTCACGGCCGGAAGCATGTTATAAGATGTGGCATAAGTCAGAAGCTGTAAAAATACCAGGTCCACGTCCGCCGCGCGGAACTTGTCGCCCGCCGCCTGGGACTGCTCCTTGGTGGTGACAATGCCGCCGTCGATCACTTCCACGGTATCCGGCAGGGTCTTTTTGAAAGCCGCGTACTGTGCCTCAAACTCCGGTACCAGAGAGGGAAACTGGGGCAGATACGCGCCCAGGGCGATGGCAAAGGTACCCACTCTTGCTTTGGTTTCTACTAACATAAAATTGTCCTCCTTAAAAAGATTCCGTTCACGGATTGATTTCCTTAATAGCGAAGCTCTTGCGGATGGTATCCCGTGCTTCCTGCAGGGAAGCAAAGGTTCCCGCGTAAATCATCTGGATCATCAGATTGCCCAAAGCCGTACCCTCGCTGGGACCGGCGTAGGTGGGCAGGCCGCAGGCAGTCGCGGTCCACTGATTTAAGACCACATTCTGGCTGCCGCCGCCGACGATATTAATGGATGTAAATTTCTTATCTAACATCTGCTCCAGCTGAGCGATGGCATCCGCGTAGCAGTCGGCCAGACCGTGGTTGACGCAGGATAAAAGCTCCTCCAGTGTCGGTTCTTTGTAACCTTTTTCCGCCAGAGCCGCTTTGATTTCCTCCGACATATTGGCCGGAGCCAGGAAGCGGTTGTCGTTGACATCCACCTTGCCGGAGTAGTCCGCGGCCTTCGCGGCCAGATCTGCCATCTCTCCGAAAGAATAGGCCCCCTTTAACTCCTTATGAATATTCTGCAAAATCCACAGACCCATGATGTTTTTCAGGAAGCGGATCTTGCCGTTTTTACCGTCGTAGCCGCCCTCGTTGGTGAAGCCGGAATTCAGTGCCTCCACATCGGTGACCGGCTGATCCAACTCCACGCCCAGAAGGCTCCAGGTGCCGCTGGATAAGTATACCGCGTTCTCGTCTCTTGCGGGAACCGCTACAAAGGCGCTGCCGGTATCGTGTGTGGCCGGAAGAACTACCGTCACATCATATCCCAGCTCCTGTACCAGCTCCGGTTTTAAGGTGCCAAGCACCGTACCTGGTTCTGCGGGCTTCTCAGAGAATAAATTCAGCGGAATACCGGCCGCGTTCAGGATTTCCGGGGACCAGTTCTTCGTCTTCGCGTCCAGCATGGCTGTGGTAGAACAGTTGGTGTACTCGTTTTTTTTCACTCCGGTCAGCAGATACCCCAGATAATCCGGCACCATCAGAAAGCTCTTCGCCTGCTCTTTATGCTCCGGATGCTCCTTAAACTGCGCCATCAGCTGATAGACCGTGTTAAAGGGCTGCTTCGCAATGCCGCTGATTGCGTAAAGCTCCTCAAAGGAAAGCGTCTGCTCCAAAACCTTGTCCATGCCGTCCGTGCGGCTGTCCCGGTAAGCCACGCTGTCGCCCAGAATCTGATCATTCTCATCTAACAGCACATAATCCACGCCCCAGGTATCAATGCCCATCGTATCCGGCTGCAGTCCCTTTGCCCTGCACTGGCGTAAAGACTCCAGAATTCCCTCATAGAGAGGCTCCATCTCCCAGCACATATGGCCGCCCCGCATCATCGCCTCGTGCGGCAGACGGTAGACTTCCTCAATCCGCATGGTGCCATCTTCCATCCAGCCCACAATACCCCGCATGCTGGATGCCCCCATATCAATCGCAAGATGCCGTTTCATAGTGTTCTCCTTCTCTGCTATTTGATGATACAAGAAACAAAAGGTCAGATATCTGTGTATCCTCCCTTCTGCCATTTTCATCATTTGTTGTTATCATTATACAATAAAACCGCATAAAATAAAGTGTCTTTTTCTCGTTCCGGGAATTTCTCAGGATTTTTTATTTAAAACATACCCGCAGACGGAACCCACAATGCCGCCCACAATGTGAGCCATATTGGAAATATTATCCTGCACCGTGATGCCCTCATAAACCTGCTGCCCCAGAAAAATCACCGCCACCAGGATAAATGTGACCGGGATCTCCCCCTGCTTCACCCCTACAATGGACGAAAGCAAAATCAGCGCAAACACAACCCCGCTGGCCCCGCACAGCGCCACATTGGGAAAGAGAATATAATTCACGGCTCCTGTGGCTAACGCCGTGATCCCGATCACCTCCAGAATATTCCGCGATCCATATTTTTCTTCCAGCATCGGGCCCAGTAAGAGCAGATAGGTCATATTCCCGATCAGATGATCCCATCCGCTGTGTCCGAATACATGGGTAAAAAACCGCAGCCAGGTCAGAGGATTGGTCAGGGGCGAATGGTATGTCATGAAAAGCAGCGCGTTGCTGACGCCGCCGGTGACATAATTTAAGAGCGTAGCCACAAAACAGATCAATACAAAGCTCAGAACAACCGGAGAATTAAATACAATTTTAAGTTTCGTTTTTTTCATAAGTATTCACTCATATCTAAGATATCAAATTTGAACCTCAGCTTTCATCTTTCATAAGCAAGCTACACAAGCGCCATCAGCAGCGGAATTGTCACCAGGCAGAACAGCGTTGTCATAATAATCCCCGCTGAGCAGGTGGTGCCGTCAATGCCCCTCTCATTTCCCAGGATCAGGGGCATATTGCCCACCGGCATACCGAACATAATCATACACAGGGGGATCAGATCCGATGGGATGGGCAGCAGCTTCAGCACCGGTAATAGCGCCAGCGGAATCACCAGAAGCTTAATGAAAGTAAACAGATACAGCTTTTTATCCGTAAAAATATCCTTCAGGCTGGCTTTGGACAGGGCGTAGCCGATGGTCATCATAGCTAACGGCGAGGTCACATTGCCCAGATAAGTGACCGCGGTACTGACAAAGCCCGGCAGCTGAATGCTGAAAATCAGGATGAAAATAGACGAAAACACCAAAAGATTGCTGGGTGTCAGAAGCTTTTTCAAAGAGGCGGCGGAAAATTTGCCGTCCATCATGGTAATCCCGTAGGTATAGAAAAAGATATTGTAAACCATCATGAACTCAGTGACATAAACCACATACTCCGAGCCCAGCACGCTGCTGACCACCGGGATTCCCATGAAACCCAGGTTGGAGAAGACAAACATGAGCTCGAAAATCTTTCGCTGAAAGACATCTTTGGCAAAGAAAGGCGAAAGAATCATGCCGATGACAATAAACAGCAGAAACATCGCCACGGCGATCAGCGCCACCATCCCCATCTGAGACAGCGGAATCTGCCCCACCGCTCCGCTGGCGCTGGAAATCGCCAGCATCGGATTGAATATATTTAAGATCATGGCGGACATCT
>JAJQGR010000110.1 GCA_021200345.1 Lachnospiraceae bacterium
TTTATATTTTTTGTTCATTCACAATTTTTGACTTTTTCGTTAAAAAAAGTCATATTTTGTTTAAAAATGAAAAATTTCGTTCCTCCTGTTCATTGAAACTTTACAATTTTTGACTTATAATGATTTAAAATTTATGGTTTTTCCACAATTTTTAGGGCTTTGTGCATTTTTCCCATTTGACCTGTTCATTCCACGCAAAAAGGAGACATTTTTCAATGCTGTCAGGAACCGTCCAGTTTATCAGAAAATTTCACTTCCACAGTGTATTCCTTAAAAGCACTCTCACCCTCACCGCCCTGTGCCTGTCCATAGGCTTTCTCTTTTCCATTCTGCTGCTTCACATTGTCACCCGGAAAAATGAGGAAAGCTGGGCTTCCATGTGTGAACATTACTGCGATACTCTGGACGAGACCGCGGAATATCAGTTCAAGATTCTCCACCAGTCTCTGTCGCAGATTTCCTCCATACACAGTATCCTGTCGCTCTCCTATATTTCCTCCCCCATCACCTCAGAGATCAACAGCGCCAAGATCGACTTTCACCACACGGCGGACAGCGTGGATCTGATTGAGAGTGCCGTTTTATATATTCCAAAGCTGGATCTTGTCATTGACACGAATTCATACAATACCTACAGTTCAGGAGACTACAGTATGAGCTCTCTTCTGTCCTTTCACAATACATCAGATGCCACCCTGCTCTTTTTTGACAATGTAGAAAGCTTCAGCAATGTATTTTTTGTAGATGACAGCATCGTCATATCCCGTGGCTTTCCTCTCAATAACCCCGATAGTCTGGCCACCATATTTTATATCATTGATTTGAACGCTTTTTATGAAAGGCTGGGAATCAATAAGCTTGACAGCTCTCAAATTTACGTGTTTGATTCTGAAAATCATTTTTTATTCAGTGATTTGTCCGATATTGAAGAGGACCTGGCCTTGGATATGCTCCTGGCAGCCCAGACGGGAGAAGAAGCCTATGGAGACTCTCTTTTATTCTATAACCAGTCTGAGCTGCTGGGCTGGAAATTTCTGTATGTGGTAGATGGTTCCGCTGCTACAGCCTCCCTGGTCTCATCCATCGCGGAATTTATTCCCGGGGCCGTCGGTATTCTTTTCTTCGCGCTGCTGCTCTCGGTTTTACTCTCCTGCTGGCTTTATCAGCCTTTCCGCTCTTTAATCTCGGTCATGCAGACAGGCGAGGATCACGGCAGCGCCTCTGCCAAAAACCAGGTCAATGAATTTGACTATTTCTATCAGGCCTATGACTCTCTGCTCCAGCAAAAGGAGCATACCGCCGCGCTTATGACCACTGTCTCCTCAGACATTACACAGCGGCTTTTCCTCAATCTGTTTTCCGGCGTCCAGCTGAGTCTGCCCGAGATATCCCGTTATCTCAGCCAGATCCAATGTCCATTTGATCCCAACGATTATTTCAAGGTCATGGCCATTCAGCTGGATAAATCTATGGACGACAGCAATTCCAGAGCCACTTTCCGTGATCAGATTAAAAAAATCGCCGCCAGATATTCCTCTGACAGCGCGGACGTTGAACTGATCATCCCGGAGCCCAATATCATCACCCTGGTATTTATTTTCCCCAGGAATATCAGCTTTGTAATGAGCAAAAAGGTGGTCGCTACCTTTCAGGATGAGATACGAAAGCTTTTGGAGACATCTTCCGTACAGGCCAAAATCGGGGTAGGGAGATTCTGCTCCCCCATTCTGGATGTGGGGTATTCCTATAAGGAAGCCCTGCAGAATGCAGGAAAAAATGACGAAAAAGCTGAAAATGAAACGCCGCAGAATAATGCTTCCGCGGCTGTGAATGTTGCAAATGATTTTGGATACTCCGCCCAGCACCGTGCGCAGCAGATCATTCATGAAGTCAACAATGGCAATCTGACCAACGCCATCACCCTGTCAGACCGGGTTATCGACAGTATTTCTCATAATTTCGATCATTCTCCTGAAGACAGGATTTCCGCCTATAAAACCTTCAGCAATGCGCTGAACGAGCAGATCATGGCTTCCATCAGCTATACTGATATGCAGAATTTTCCATCGATCGATCCGCTGCTTGTGGGCGCCAGTGATTCTTATGACACCACCTTCTCAGACGAAAGGCTCAAGGAGATGCTTTCCGGACTGATTACAGCCTACTCCAAAGCCCGCAGGCGGCAGCAAAATCAATATCTTACCGCCGCCAAAAACTACATTCAGGAGCATTTCGACAATCCGGATCTGACCCTGAACCTGTGCGCCGAAGAAACCGGAACCGCTCCAAGCTATTTAAGCCGCCTTTTTAAGACCATTCTGGATGTCAGCTTTAATAACTATGTCAACAACCTGCGAGTGGAGCACAGTAAGGTTCTTCTGACTAAGACCGACCTTTCCGTCAGCCAGATTGCACAGCAGAGCGGCTTTAACTCCTCCCAGTCCTATATCCGGGTTTTCAAGGCTTTCACAGGACAGACCCCGGGCAATTACCGCAAGCAATGATCATAAATGGGCTCTTACCGGGTTCTGCCTGTAATATTCTACGCTTCGTTTTTCCCGTAATAATTGGTCAGCAGATCCACATAAAAGGAGGAGCCTTCCGCCAGGATATCAATGCTCATATTTTCATTGGGCTTGTGAATATTGCTGGAGTCATCCCTGCGATAAAAGGACGCAAAACGGTAAACGCAGTCGCAGACAGGATACATAAATCTTGAATCGGTTCCTGCCGGCAGCAAATCCGGAATTCTCACAATATCCGGATAACTGTTCTGACTGGTTTTAAAAAGAGCGTCCGCGTATTTGCTGTCATAGACAGAAATCGGCGTAGCTTCGCTGCCGCTGATGTAGCGCACTTCCATTCCCTCCGGGATAATGCTCTCAAGATAGCTCTTCACAGATTCAATGGTATCCCCCTGCAGCAGCCGTACATTTACCACAAAGGAGGCACGATTAGGCATAATATTTGCCGCCTCACTGCCCTGTGCCATGGTCACGGCAAAGCTGGTGCGGCAGAGCATCTCCAGCATGGGATTCTCATGAAGATGGGGGATCATCTGATCGAAATTCTTTTCCGGCTCGCTCATCAGCTCCGCCAACTGCGGAGCCGTCTTCTTCATATACGGCGCCAGAAGTCTGCACCGGTCCGCCACCGTGGGAATGAGCCGATAGGGAAGAGGATTCTCCTCAATGGCCAGAATGGCTCTGGCCACATAAACTAACGGAGAATCCTTCTGAGGATTGCTGGAATGCCCGCCTCCGCCCATTCTGGAGATTTCAAAGTTGGCTGAACCTTTCTCTCCCAGTGTGAAAGAGCAAATATCAGCGTCGATTCCCTCCGCTCTGCCGTTTTTGCGCCCGCCGCCTTCATCCAGAACGCAGCCTAAGCGGATTCCTCTCTCTTTCAGAAGGTTGGCCGCAATGGTGGGTGCCGGAATGGAGTCTCCTCCTCCAACCTCTTCATTATATCCAAATAAGAGGTATATGTCATAATCCGGCTCAAATCCCGCACCCGCCAGATACTCCATAGCCTCCATTTCCGCGATGATATTGCTCTTACAGTCATCGGCGCCCCGGCCCCACAC
>JAJQGR010000106.1 GCA_021200345.1 Lachnospiraceae bacterium
TGTGCAAATACATCCAGCGCCGCGCCCGCAATGCTTTTCTTTTCCAAAGCCTCTATAAGGGCCTGCTCATCAATTACAAAACCTCTGGTAGTATTAACAATAATTGCATCCGATTTCATACACGCAAGCTGCTCTTTCCCAATCATTCCTCTGGTACTTTCTGTTCCCGCCACGTGCAGCGTAACAAAATCCCCCTCTGTGAGGGTTTCCTCCAATGTGTTTTTTAAAGTAATGTAATCAGGCAATGTTTTTCCGTCCGTATATGGATCATATCCTACGATGTTCATTCCAAACGCATACGCCAGGGCAGCCACCCTTTTGCCAATATTTCCCAGGCCAATCACGGATAAAGTTTTTCCGTATAACTCCGTCCCCTGATAACGTCTTGCCCCGTTCCAGTCCGCTTCTTCTCTTAATTTCCGTGTAACCGGGTATATCTTTTTCGCGGCCATTAACAATAGAGTGATTGCCTGCTCCGCCACAGACACGTAATTTGATCTGGGCGTATTACAGACATATATTCCCTGGGCTGAACATGCCGGTATGTCAATTCGATCCACGCCCACGCCGAACTTGGAAATAACTTTTAAATTCGGAGCCAGATCCAGCACCTCCCGCGTGACCGGAATTTTACCGGGAACCAGCGCGTCACAGACCAAGAGCAGCTTTTCGTCATAGGCTCCCTCTTTCTCCAGAACCTCAAAGCCTCTGTTCTCCAGCTTTCCTTTCAAAACATCACAACCGCTCCGTGCAATATAGACTTTTTTTCTCACTGTTCCGCTCTTTGCCATGCCTTACATCCCTTCATCGATAGAATAACAGACCGTCACTTCTCTTCGTTCAGTTCCTTTGCTCTGCAGCAGGAAACAAAATGAAACGGCCGGATCTCCTTTAATCCCTGTGCTTTGAAACATTCTTCCGTAGCATGCGGGCATCGCGCCGCGAAGCGGCATCCCGGCTTGGGATTGATGGGTGATGTCAGTTCGCCTTTCAGCAAAATACGATGACTCTTATTATAAATATCGGTTGAAGGAATTGCGGACAATAGTGCTTTTGTATACGGATGCATTGGATGCTCGAATAATTCTTCTGTCATCGCCGTCTCTACCACCTGGCCCAAATACATCACACTGATTTCATCCGAAATATGTCGCACAACACTCAGATCATGAGTCACAAACATATATGTCAGTCCCATTTCCTGTTGTAAATCCATCAGTAAATTGATGATCTGCGCCTGTATGGACACGTCCAATGCTGAAACCGGCTCATCGCACACGATAAATTTGGGATTCAAAGCCAGAGCTCTCCCTATTCCGACTCTCTGCCGACGGCCTCCATCCATCTCATGAGGATACGCGCCGCGTAATCGCTTCGCAATTCCCACCATATCCATCAGTCTGGTGACTTCCCTGTCGATTTCGTTGCGTTTAAAACGCCTGGAGAGTTCCAACGGCTCTCTCAATGTTTCTTCCACAGTCATGCGCGGATTCAGGGACGAAAACGGATCCTGAAAAATGATCTGCATATCCTGTCGTAATCTGCTCAGTTCATGCGATGAAACATGAGTAATATCTTTTCCCTCGAAAAATATTTTTCCTCCGGTGCTTTCATGTAAATGTATGATCGTTCTTCCAAGTGTAGATTTACCACAGCCACTCTCACCAACCACTCCCATTGTCGTTCCCTGCTCAAAGGACAGGGTTACGCGGTCAACAGCCTGCAGTTCTCCTTTGGGGGTATGAAAATACTTTTTCAGCCCTTTGATTTCAACCAATCCCGCCATCTTACCTTCCCCTTCCTTTAACAGCCGATATATTATGGCAACGGCAGGTATGCGTACCACCTAATGAAACATTTTCCGGGCATGTATGACGACATTTCTCTGTCGCATAAATGCAGCGTGGATGAAACGCGCAGCCCTTTGGCAAATCCGACGGATCAGCCGGTTGTCCGGGAACAGGCCGCAACCGCTCATTTCTTGATATCATATTAGGCAGCGCTCCAAACAGCCCAAGAGTATACGGATGTCTGGCCTCTACAAAAACCTCCTCCAAAGAGCCATATTCAACAATCTGCCCAGCATAAATAATAGCTACATCATCACAGCTTTCCGCGATCACGCCCAAATCATGTGTAATCAGGCACATAGATGTGTTCTGTTTTACTTTCAGGCCATTAATCAGCTCCATAATCTGTGCCTGAATAGTAACATCCAGCGCTGTTGTAGGCTCATCCGCCAGCAACAGCGTAGGATTACAGGCCAAAGCTATGGCAATCACAACCCTCTGCTTCATTCCCCCTGAAAACTGGTGAGGATATTCCCGAAATCTGTCCCCCGGTATCCCTACCATCTCCAGCATATCCCTGGCACGTTTCTCTGCTTCTTTAGAATCGACCTTAGAATGAAGCCCAATCACTTCCGAAATCTGATCTCCGACACGCATAACCGGATTGAGGGCGGTCATCGGATCCTGAAAAATCATGGAGATTTTACCACCTCTGAGGCGTTTCAGTTCGTCATCTCCCATCTCGAGAACATTCTTTCCCTCAAAATAGATTTCTCCACCTTTGATTTTTGCCGGCGGATCAGGGAGCAGACGCATGATGGATTTTGCGATTGTTGTTTTTCCGGCGCCAGTTTCTCCGGCAAGTCCCAACGTCCGCCCCTTTTTGATCTCCAGCGAGACTCCGTTTACCGCATGAATGATCTGCTTATCAGATGTATACTCTACTACCAGATCCTTTATAGTCAGCAAAACATCATTATTTTCTACCATCTGAGTGTGCTCCTTAATCTTTCAGTTTAGGATCCATTGCGTCACGCAAAGCATCGCCAACCAGATTTAACGCCAAAACAACGATTGCAATACATACTCCCGGAACGATCATCATATGTGGGTATAGCCTCATGTAAGTTTTAGATGCTGAAAGCATGGCTCCCCATTCCGGATTTGGCGGCTGAATTCCCAGTCCAATATAGCTCAACATGGCGGCAGAGGTGATAACATTGCCGGCTCCCATAGTCAGACTGACAATCAATGGGGACAGAATATTCGGGAGCATATGTTTAAAAATCTGTCTGGGCACGGAGCAGTCAATTGCCTGTGCAGCCTCAACGTATTCCTCAGACCGAATCTTCAGCAGCTGCGCCCTGGACATTCGCGCAAAACTGGAAAGGGACATGGAACACAGCGCAATTGATGTTCCCAGGAAAGTTCCGCCAAACACTGTAGAGATAATAACAGCCAGCAGGATGGATGGAATGGATTGAAAAATATCCATCAATCTCATGATCAGGGTATCCGCCCATCCCCCAAAATATCCGGCAAGGCATCCTAATACGAGGCCAACGGCTAATCCCAGTACTTCCGCTACGGCAGCCATGCCCAACGAATATCTCGCGCCATACATAACCCGGCTGAGTAAATCTCGCCCAAGATTATCGGTTCCCAGCAAATGTTTTAACGATGGTCCCTGATATGCGTCGGCCGGATTCAATTCATTATACCCGTAGGGCGCGATCAACGGCGCGGCCACGGCAACTACCACAAACAGCAGAATAATTACC
>JAJQGR010000119.1 GCA_021200345.1 Lachnospiraceae bacterium
TAAAGGAACTGGAGGAGGATGGTCTGGTCAAAAGAACAGAGTATATGGAGGTTCCGATCCGGGTCGAGTACGAAATAACAGACTCCGTTCGCTCTCTGATTCCGATCTTAACGGAACTTGCTGTGTGGGGGAACAATCTGACTATAAATAGTGATCACCAGTGATAACCAACAGCCACGGGCTGTAAATCAATCGTATATTCATATTGCAAGGCTTTGCGGCGATATTCTTTCTTTTTCGGTTGCAAAGCCTTGGCTCAGTTTTTTCAGGCGCTGGGCTTGGGAGAGAGGGCGTCGCCCAGGACAGCGCCGACAAACGATTTTTGAGCAAAGAAAAAGCCCGGAAAGCCTTTATTTTCAAGGAATCCCGGGCTTTTAAGCCATTTCTTTTTCGGTCGATTATATCCGATACGGATTACTGCGAATGCAAGAAAACCTCGATTCCGCTTCGCTCCATCTCGGTCGTTTCTTGCATTCCAATGAATAAAAAAGCATAAAGAAAAGCCCATGTACGCAAGCGTCCAGGGCTTTCCATATGCTTTTGTATTCGCAGTAATCCTTATCTCTTCGAAAACTGCGGAGCGCGACGAGCGGCTTTGAGGCCGTACTTCTTTCTCTCCTTCATACGAGGATCTCTGGTCAGGTATCCGGCTTTCTTCAGCACGGGCCTGTACTCAGCGTCTACCTGCAACAGTGCACGGGAAATACCATGACGAATAGCGCCCGCCTGGCCTGTAGTGCCGCCGCCTTTTACATTTACCAGCACATCCATCTTGTCAACATTTCCGGTCAGGACAAGAGGCTGACGCACGATCACTTTCAAGGTCTCCAGACCGAAATAATCATCAATATCTCTCTTATTGATGGTAACCTTACCTGTGCCCGGCATTAAATATACTCTGGCAACAGATTTCTTTCTTCTGCCTGTTCCATAATTTTTATTGTTGGCCATTATCATTTCCTCCTCTCCGACCTTAGAATGTTAATACTTCCGGCTTCTGTGCCGCGTGCGGATGCTCCGCTCCCGCATACACATGAAGCTTTTTGTACATCTGTCTTCCCAAAGGTCCTTTTGGAAGCATACCCTTTACTGCCAACTCGATTACCTGCTCAGGCTTCTTTTCTTTCTTCTGTCTCAGGGTTTCCTGCTTCATCCCGCCCACATATTCACTGTGGCGATAATAAATTTTCTGATCCAGCTTTTTGCCGGTCACAGCAATTTTGTCAGCATTGATTACGATTACATAATCACCGCAATCCTCGTGCGGTGTGAAAACCGGCTTGTTCTTGCCGCGCAGAACGCTTGCCACCTGGCTTGCCAGACGGCCCAGGGTCTGTCCCTCAGCGTCCACCACATACCATTTTCTCTCAATTTTATCCGGGTTTGGCATGAATGTCTTCTTCATGATCTGTCCTCCATACTTTATAATGCCAGTACGTCACTGCTCCACGAATGTCCGGCGCTTCGCAATAACAAATCTGTTGCTACCCGCTTCCGCCCTGTTTTCATCTGTAAAAACATCAGCTCCGGATAGCGGCTTTCTATTTCAATCCACTGCTGGGCTATAGCAAAACATACGCCAGTTGGGAAGTCTGGCGGATGTAAGTGGACCAATACTCTTTGCCACGCCAATCAATTATAGAGAAATTTCCCTTTGCTGTCAACACATTTTTTTGGATTTTTCAGCGGTTTTCCGCAGATTTTTAACGGCTCAGGCAGCATCAGGCCAGTTTTACAACGCCTCATATGTGAAGCCCCGTATTTTTGCCGTGTAGGGCTTTTCCCCGGCATACGCGTACATGCCAACCATGGCGCCGGTAAAGCGCTTTCCCATTCGAATTCCCTCATCACACAGATAGTAAACATTGTCCAGCGTTTTATAATCCTGCCACGGCTGATCGCCTGACCGGAAGGAAAAATGCCTCTTCAGGAAGTTTGTTTCTACCCTGTAAGTAATGGAGACCTTATTTTCTACGGAAATATCCATTGGCTCATGTACAATATCCTCATGGCCGATGTGTTCTGTCGCATACACAGCATACCCTCTCTCCGTCAGATGCAGGCCAAAGGTAAGCCAGGTATTTTCATCATAATAGCAAACCAGACCCTCACTCTGGTCCTGGCAAAGCTCCTGCAGCAGGAATTCTGTCTGTGCTGTAAAGCGAAAATCCGTCTGTCTTCTCAGAAGAATATTTCTGCTGTCCACATCAGAAAGGGGAGCTGTGCTTCCTTTTAAATACAATATACCCTGGTGAATCCTGACGGCTCCCTCCTGCGGTGCCCTGGGCGTCACCCATACAGGAGAAAGTTCTTTTTTTGTCAGATCCAGTGTGCAGTCATCCTGCAGCAGACATTCCGGAAGATCCGGTTTTTTCTGTAAATATCCCGGCCCCTTTCTTCTGTTTACAATGGGCCAGCCGTCCGCTGTCCATGTGATCGGATCCAGCGCTGTCTCCCTGCCCAGCAGACTATACTTTCCATCCACCTGCCGTCCGCAAAGATAAACCATATACCATTCTCCGTTTTGGGTCATCACCGGTTTCCCATGGCCGCAGCGCTGAATGGGCGCGGCCGGATCCTCCTGCCGCATAATCGGATTATAAGGGCAGGGCTCATAGACGCCAAACAGACTGTCTGATCTGGAAACTGTAATCCTGTGGGTCAGACCGGTACCTCCCTCCGCCTCGAAGAGATAGTAAAACCCATCCTTTTTCAGCAGGTGCGGTCCCTCCGGCGCCCGCTTATGGTCTCCGTAAAATAACAGTGTGGCCTCCCCAATCTTTTCCGTTGCGTCCTGATTCAGTTCAAAGATCCTTGCGCCCCGGTTTAAAAGCATATATCTTCTGCCATCGTCATCATTAAAAATAGAAGGATCAATCCCATCCTCATCAATGATCGCCGGCTTGCTGTATGGTCCCTCCGGCCTGTCCGAGGATACCACAATCTGTTTGCGGTAGACCGTCCCGTCATCATTCATGCGGTAGGTAGCACAGATATAAAACTTTTCCTTATAATAAGAAATATCCGCGGCCCAGTATCCTCTGCCGCCCTCCAGATGATCAATATCCGCCCACTGCGGATTGGTGATCGCGTGTCCGATGGTCTCCCAGTGAATCAGGTCTCTGGAGTGAGAAATGGGAATACAGGGGAAGAAAATAAAGGAGGAATGTACCATATAGTAATCCTCTCCCACCCGGCAGATGGAGGGATCCGAGTGCATGCCGGGAAGGATCGGATTTTTATACATCCGGGAAACCTCAGCGCCGCACACTTTAGCAAAATAAGCGGTCAGCTCCTGGTATCCACACTGCGCGGCAATCTCATAAGGCGTCAACAGATCCATATCCCCGGTGGTCGGATCCATCCCTACCCGCTCTACCAGGTATCTGCACACTTCCACACTTCCGGATTCCGCCGCGTAATGGAGCACATGGCGGTGTCTGTCATCAAAGGTATTAAAGCTGGCCCTGGAATACTCTACAATGTATCTGACCAGCTCCAGATTCCCGGTTCGGGCCGCGATAAAGCTTATGGGGACTCCGTCCACCTGTTCATCAATGAGCGGCGGATCCAGCTCCAGAAGTCTTTTTACCTCCGGTACATTTTGTGAAATAATGGCGTCGTACAGCTGTGACATTGTATCAGTTTCCTCCTTATAAATCGAGTATCGTTATGCTTTTTGGCAGCGTACATGAAATTTTTCGATATTGTTGTTTCCTCGTTGTTCGCATTATAGCAGATTTCCCAAAAAGAGCGGTACAGCCTTCGCCATACCGCTCTCTTGCTAACCTCAATATTTCCTACAGGATCTTTTGCAATTACTCTTTCACAGCACCCACATTCACGCCCTGTACAAAGTACTTCTGCAGGAACGGATACAGGATCATGAAAGGCAGAATTGCGATCACGATGGCCGCGTTCTGCAGTGTATTTTCTGTCAGCCCTCCAGATATATTGGGCATCTCGGAACCCTGCACCATACCTCTCAGCTTCATCTGGAAGTTGTACAGGTTGGAGTTGGTGATATACAATTTGTAATGAGTGTAGTCATTCCAGTAGGACACAGCGTACATCAGACCGATGGAAGCTAACGCCGCCTTGGACAGCGGAAGCACGATACGGAGGAATGTTCCCATGGGGGAGCAGCCATCCAGCTTTGCCGCCTCAAAAAGGCTGGCGGGAATGCCCTCAAAGAAGTTTCTCATCAGCACCAGATTGTATACATTCAACGCTGGGAAGAGGATAACCACCCAGATCGTATTGGTCAGGCCTACAGCGCGCAATACCAGGTAGGTGGGGATCATGCCGCCGTTGAAGATCATGGTGAACAGCAGGTAATTTGCGAAGAAATTACGACCCGGCATCTCATACTGAATTAACACATAGCCGCCCAGCGTAGAAAGGATCAGTGCGATGCAGGTACCGACGATCGTTGTAAAGAAAGAAATCATCAACGGACGATACAGCGTCTGGTTAGTGAAAATCTGAACATAGCCTGCAAATCCAAATTCTGCCGGCAGGAAACGCATACCATAGGCGGTCTTTAAGTCAAAAGAGTCCACCAACACCTTCCACATCGGGATGATGAGGATCAGAGACAATAAGATAAAGAATATGACCAGTATGACGTCAAACACATGGATATGTGCTTTATTCACATATCTTTTATCGATTTTTTCCTTTGCCATTCTGCCCACCTCCTATACAATACCGCGGCCATCGCGTACCTTCTTGCTCAACTCGTTACAGGAGAGCACAAGGATGGCTGCCACGACAGATTTAAACAGACCAACCGCTGCGGTATAGCCGTAGTTCGGAATAGCGCCGCTGTTGAATGCCTGATAATAGATATAGGTTTCCAGAACGTTGGAGGTGGAAAGCACCGCGTCGTTCTGAAGAACGAACACAGACTCGAACAGGTTCATGATCCTGGCCAGGTTCAGGATCAGCACAGTCAGGATGGTATTAGCCAGAGCCGGGAAAGTGATATACCACATCTTCTGAGCCCGGTTGGCGCCATCGATACCGGCCGCCTCGTACATATCCGTATTCAGGCCGGACAGAGTCGCCATAAAGATTACTGTCTGCCAACCTGTCTCCTTCCAGAGATTGATGATATAGTAAACCGGTTTCCACCATTTATTGCTGCCCAGGAAGTAAATCATGTTGCTGGAATCCAGCACACCGATCTGCACCAGGAAAGTATTCACCAGACCATTCTGAGTGGGTGCCAGGATCAGGGAGAACAGAGACGCCACCACAACCCAGGACATAAAGTGAGGCAGATAAATGATGGTTTGCACTACCTTTTTAAATTTCAGACTTATAATTTCATTCAAGAGAATGGAAATGATCACCGCGAAGCCGGTGGTCAGGATCAGTTTGATAATACTGATCTCCAGAGTATTCCTGAACGCGGTCCAGAAAGCGCTCATACTGAACATCCTCTGGAAGTTCTCCAGGCCTACGAAGATCTCCGGCGTGATCGCCTTGATGCCGTTATAATTGGTAAAAGCCAGCAGCACGCCGACCATCGGCGCGTAGCAGAAGATAAGCGCGAAAATAAACACCGGCAGGAACATTACATAGAAGCCTCTATGCGTATATATGGCTGCCCTTGTCTTTGCTTTCTTCTTCGCCTTCTCCTCAGCTGTCAGCTCCACTTTTTCTTTTTTCATAGCTTCCTGCCTTTCATTACATAGTGCATAAAGATGATAATGTAGCTGCTTCAATTACGGAGAGCGGAGCCACGGAACATGGCCCCGCTCTCTGTTTATACCCCAACTTTGAGATTACTTTTTACTTCTCTGTACCAGAACAGATCTTAGTTCGCGTTCAGGGACTCTACGATCAGATCGGACCAGGACTGTGCTTCCTTGGCGTACTCTTCATACGCCTGATCCACAGTCATCTCACCGATGGCTACCTTAGCGATCAGCTCGTTCTTTTCAGATACAAGGTCGCCATTGTACTGGCTGTACTCATCTGTAGCAGGCACCAATGTCACAGTCTGGCAGTTTGCGTTAAATGTCTCCTGTGCAGTCCGCGCCCCCTCAGCAATGGTATCGGCACCCGGATCATCTGTGATGGGTACCAGAGCCAGCATCGGGTCAATGTGCGCCTTGGTGTACTGGGTACCAGGAGTCTCCAGGTTGTCAAGCATGTGGAACTCGCCCTCTGCGTAGGTCACTTCGTTGTCAGCACCCTCATACAGAGTCTCAGCCTCGGTGCTCCAGTGAACGCCCTCTACACCATAGGTGAAGAGCAGCTCTACGTCGCCGCCGTCAAGCATGGCGGAGATGAAATACTCGAACACGCCCTCAGGATTCTTGCACTGAGAGGTGATGCACCACGGCACAGGAATTCTGTCATAGTAGTAGGGAACCTCAGCGATGGGCTCAAGGGCTACCAGTTCTCCGTCAACACCGTTATTGATCAGATTGCTGGTCAGGTTCGTTGACCAGGTGCCCGCCCAGTAGGTAAATACGCCGAACTCATCACTGTAGTATTTCGTACGGCAGTCTTTGGTGCCGTTGGTCAGAGTGGTGGGATCAATCACGCCCTTCGCATAAGCGTCAGCAATTCTCTGCAGGGCTTCCTTCATGGAATCCTCAGTGAAGCCGTCAGCCCAGGTGCCGTCGTCCTGCTGATAGAAGCTGGGCCATGCATCCTGATAGAACTCAGGCAAGTAGTTCACATACGGGGAGTCAGCGCCGATAAAGCCGGATGCGGACACACCATAGGTGTTGCCATTCACACCGTCGCCGTCCGGATCACCGGTGGAGAACGCTTCCAGCATTGCGATATACTCATCGTAAGTGGTAGGAGCTTCAATACCGCACGCATCCAGCCAGGCCTGCTTTACATAGGTAATGCAGCCGTTGCCGCGGGTCACGGGCATGCCATACAGATGGCCGTTAATATACATACCCTCTACTACGCTGCTGGAACCGGCCGCGTCGATTCTCTCCTTCAGAGAAGAGCTCTCATAGGCCTCGGTCATATCCCACAGAACGCCCTCATTGGCGTAGGATACATAGTATGTAGAACTTAAAATGATTACATCCGGCCAGTCACCGGTAGCAATGGTCTGACCTACTACATCATAATAAGCGTCATGGTCAGGCTGAGTCACCTCATAATGGATGCCGGTCAGTTCTTCGCACTTATCCCAGAACTCGGCTCTGCCGTTTGCCTCTGTGAAAACGGTACCGTCTACCATAACAGTGATGGTGTCGGGCTTCTCAATGGAAGAGGTCTCTGTGGTGTCAGTGCTGCCAGAATCCGTGCTGCCTGACTCAGAGCTGGTGCTGCTGGAGCTGGTGGAGCTGGTACTGGAGCTGCTGCCGCAGGCTGCCAGGGACACTACCATTGCCGTTGCGAGAAGTAAAGCCAAAACTTTCTTTCTCATATCAATAGTCCTCCTTAAAAAATTTGCATGCTGATACTCAGCAACGCTAATTTATATTAACACCATTTTACCGATTTGGCAAGTTGTATTTGTGCAGTTTTTACAATTTTTTTGTTTTCCCTTTTTTTCTTTTGCAAAATGTCAATAATTTATTGTTTCTTTTGTGTCTTTTCTTTAAAAAATGCCCATTTATATCTCCCGGCAAAGAAATATTCAGAATACTTTTGATACCTTGTACAAAAATTCTTCTTATTTTCGTGAAAAGTCCTCATCCAGTCATCAAAAAGAAATGTTTTCTCCAAACTTCTTGTAAAGCACCGGCAAAATTGCTATAGTAAACAACAGAAATGATCCGTTGTTCACTATACCAGAAATATCCCTTTGAGCACTACAGGAGGTGTCTATGTTTGAAATTCCCGTCGCTTCCCCGGAATCTGTGGGGATCGGTTCCGAACAGATTGAAGCCATGATTCTTCGCTTAAAGAAAAACCGGATTCCCATGCACAGTCTTCTGCTGATGCGCCATGGAAAGCTGGTTTACGAGGGTTACTATCGTCCTTACAGCCAGGAAAAGCCCCACCGGATGTTTTCCGTCAGCAAAAGTATGGTATCCCTGGCCGTGGGCTATCTGATCACCCGCGGCGAGCTTCACGCTGACGATAAAATTGTGGATCTGTTTCCGGAGAAATGCCCCGCCTATATTCATCCCTGGCTTGCGGAAATGACGCTGCAGAATATGCTGGAAATGCGCACCTGTTACAGTCAGACCACCTACAAGCTGGGACTCACCGACGACTGGGTGGAGAGCTTTTTTATCGCCGCTCCCGATCATCCGCCGGGAACCATCTTCCACTACGACACCAGCTCTCCCCATGTGCTCTGCGCTCTGGTGGAAAAGCTGTCCGGCGTGGCTTTCTGGGATTTCATGAAAAGCACAGTGTTCCACGGTCTGGATTTAAGTGAGAACAGCTATATGCTGACGGATCCCAACGGTGTGTCCATGGGCGGAAGCGGACTGATGTGCACCCCCATGGACCTGATGAAAATCGGATATTTTCTCTCCTGTAAGGGAACCATCTTCGGGGAGAAAAGAATTTCAGAAAAATATATCGACCAGGCCCTGTCCTGCATTTCTCCTACCATCATGAAAGCGCCTCTGCCAAGCGAGGGCTGCGGTTATGGCATGCAGTTCTGGAGAACGGAGAGGGGCGGGAATGTGTGCTACGGCATGGGCGGCCAGCTTTTGATTTTACAGCCGCAAAAGGATCTGATCTGCGTCACCACCGCGGACACCCAGGGCTACAGCGGAGGAAATCAGTTTATTTACAACGCCTTTTATGAGGAAATATTAGATAAGCTTACGGATCATCAGGTCAAAGAAGAAAATGGCGAAAGTTCCGCCGCCCAGGCTTCCCTGGCGGCACTGACCGCCGGCCTTGCGATTGATCCCGTCCCAGGGAAGTACCAGACTCCCATCCAGCACCAGGTCAACGGGAAAATCTATGAAATAGAAGAAAACAGCATCGGCGTCCGGAAAGCGTCCGTATCTTTCGATGAATTCGGCGGCTGCCTGTATTTCAGAGTTGACGGGGATACCTGGGAAATTCCTTTCGGCTTTGGCAGCTGCCAGGAGATCACCTTCCCCATATATCAGATGTGCGCGGCCTCCAGCGGCGCCTGGGTTTCTGAAGACTGCCTGTATATCCGCTGTCATCTCTGTGATACCAGCGTGGGCAGCGTACATTTCCAGCTGCATTTTTCCGGGAATCGGGTCGTGATATATATGAAGAAAACAGAGGAATCACTGTTTAATGAATTCTCAGCGAAGCATCTGATTGGTTATCATTGATCAATTGCTCCGCGATCATCAGATCCTCCGGTGTGGTGATCTTGATATTACGATAATCCGCCTCCACCAGGCGGACCTTTCTGCCCCCATACAGCTCCGCCGCCATAGCGTCGTCTGTGATGTGAACGCCCCGGGCAAGCAGCGGCTTTTCCTGCTCAATCAGATCCCGGTAAGCCGGGAATATCCAGTCAAAGTCAAAGCACTGGGGCGTCTGCACCTGCCAGGTCATTGTCCTGTCAGGAGTGGCGGTCACAAAGCCCTCGGCATCGGCAATCTTGATGGTGTCCTTGACCGGCATGGCCGCCACACCGGAGCCATATTGCTCCACACTTTCTTTCAGGCGCAGCAGAATTTTCTCCGTGATAAAGGGGCGGGCGCCATCATGGATATAGACCACAGCCCTGTTTATGGTCCCGTCAGCGGATGCGCCGCCGGGCGCGGTATCTCCCTCAGAAGCCTCCGCCTGCAGAAGCTCCTGAATTCTCAGTAACCCCTGATACACCGAGTGATACCGTTCTTTTCCTCCCGGGATGATTTCTTTTACTTTGGAAAGCCCGTATTGTTCCACAATCTCCCTGCGGCAGTAATCAATCTCATCCTCTCCCGTAACCAGAATCACTTCATCCATAAAGCTGTCCTGGAATGCTCTCAGGGAATAATAAAGAAGCGGCCTGTCGCGCAAAAGCAGATACTGCTTTGCTGTCTGCGTTCCCATTCGCTTCCCCTTTCCCGCTGCCAGTACGACAGCGATATGCTTTCTGTCACTCAACGCGCCCTCCTCCTGTCATCTTTCGCTTCAACGACCATCTCCTTGCTGTCGTTCATCACCGCTCCCCCAGCTTCAGATTGGGAACCGCGTTCAGATCCCAGCCCGACCGGACGCCCTTTTGAAATTCATAATAACCGGCGGAGCCGATCATGGCCGCATTATCGGTGCAGAGGATGGGCGCCGGATAATAAAAATCAATGTCTTCCTTTTCGCAGGCCTCTTTCATGGCTCTGCGCAGAGCGGTATTGGAGGCTACGCCTCCCGCCAGCGCCAGCTTATGAAATCCATAATCCTTCGCGCCGCGAACCCCGTGAGCCACCAGCACATCCGTCACCGCTTTCTGAAATGACGCCGCCACATCCGCGCGGTTGACCTCCACGCCCTTCATTTTGCATTCATTTAAATAATTCAGCACCGCGGATTTCAGCCCGCTGAAGCTGAAATCATAAACACTGCCGCCCACACTGGCCCTGGGAAAAGGGATGGCATCCGGATTTCCCTCCCTGGCCACCAGCTGATCGATCTTGGGGCCGCCGGGATAACCCAGGCCGATGGCTCTGGCCACCTTATCGAAAGCTTCCCCCGCCGCATCGTCCCTGGTGCGGCCAATGACCTCATATTCTCCATAGTCTCTGACAATCACCAGATGAGAATGTCCCCCGCTGACTACCAGACTCATGAAAGGGGGCTCCAGGTCCGGATACTGCAGATAGTTGGCGCAGATATGTCCTTCAATGTGGTGAACTCCCACCAGCGGCTTTCCCAGCGCAAAGGCCAGCGCCTTGGCGGCGGAAACCCCCACCAGCAAAGCTCCCACCAGCCCCGGTCCGTAAGTCACGGCGACGGCATCCACATCCTGCAAAGTCATGCCCGCCTGTCTGACCGCCTGATCAATCACCTGATTGATTTTTTCTATGTGCTTCCTGGAGGCAATCTCCGGCACCACTCCGCCATACAGAGTATGAAGATCTATCTGAGAAGCAATCACATTACTCAGAATTTCCCTGCCGTTTCTGACCACCGCGGCGGCGGTCTCATCGCAGGAGCTCTCTATGGCCAGTATGAAAGTATCTTTCTCCACTTGCTGCATTTCCATCCTCTTTGTTTGATCGTTCCAGTCCTAATCCTCAAAATTCAGCTCTGCCGTTCTGCCGTCCCTGGCGGCGATGGAGTTGGGGAAAATTTTGCGCACACCATCCATGTACTCCTCCGGTCTGGTCAGAGACGGGCTGTAGTGCGTCAGCCACATTTCCCTTACCCCGGCCTCCTTCGCCAGCCTGGCCGCCTCATAAAAAGTCATGTGCCTATATTCCTTCGCCTTGGCCAGCTTATCCGGCTCTCCGTACATGCCTTCGCAGATGAAAAGGTCGCTGTCCGCGGCATGCTCCGCAATGGTTTTCACCGGGCGGGTATCCGTACAATAGGTCACCTTCAGGCCCTTGCGCGGCGGCCCCAGCACCATATCCGGCGTGTAGGTCACGCCGTCTTCCTCAATCACATTTCCCTTTTGCAGTCTGGACCAGTATTTCTGCGGAATCCCCTCAGCCAGCACCCGCTCCATGTCAAATTTTCCCTGGCGTCTGATCTCCAGAGAATAGCCATAGCAGACCACATTATGCTTGACCCGAAACGCGGTGATGGCAAAATCACCAAAATCCAGAAGCTCCTCCGCTTCATTCAGCTCCCTGAACTGTATCTCAAAGGGCAGCTCCGGCGCGATGGTGCGCAGCGCGTTCACTGTGCGCTCCAGGCCTTTGGGGCCAATCATCAAAAGCGGCTCCGTGCGCTCAGCGTTGCCCATGGTCAGCAAAAGTCCCGGCAGTCCGCTGATATGGTCAGCGTGATAATGGGTAAAACACAAAATATCGATGGGCTTGGGGCTCCAGCCTTTCTCCTTCAGGGCAATCTGCGTCCCCTCACCGCAGTCAATCAAAATACTTTTTCCGTTATAGCGGGCCATCATGGAAGTCAGCCACCTGTAGGGCAGGGGCATCATTCCGCCGGTTCCCAGCAGACAAATATCCAGCATAAAACAGTCTCTCTTATTTTTATCTATGTTTCCGGTGCGGTACGGTTCTGTTTATCCCCGTCTCCACATAATCAGGGCGTCCTCCTCGGGATGGGAGTAAAAACGGGGTCTCACTCCCTCGGTGACGAATCCATTTTTTTCGTACAGATGAATCGCCGCGTCATTGGAGGCGCGCACCTCCAGTGTGAACTCTCTGACGCCCCGCTCACACCCCTGGCGCAGCAGCTCAGGAAGCATTCTGCCGGCGATACCCTGTCCCCGCAGCTTGGGAGATACCGCCACATTAAAGACCTCCGCCTCATAGGGACCTATCAGCAGTCCGCACATCCCCGCGATTTTCTCATCTGACACAGCTGTCAGATATAAGGCATCCTCCCTTGCCGCCATTTCCCGGAACGCTTCACAGCTCCAGGGTTCACTGAAGCTCTCAGCTTCAATGGCGGCCACAGCGGCCGCATCCTCAACCCTCATCCGGCGAATTTCAATCTCCATGCTTTCAGGTCTCCTCCTGATCCGCTCCTGCGGAAGGTTCTTTGGTTTCCTTCAGGCTTTCCAGTCTTTCCCGCTCCGCCTGACTTAAGCGAAAATACTGCGGTTTGTGCTCAAAGAAGGATACCATTTTCCCCTGAGCCGCATACCGGAACGCACAGGCGCCCACGGCCGCCGCGCTCTGAAGTCTTCGGTGAGCCGGAGCAAAGCTATAAGGTACGGTAAGCGTCTCCGGCAGCGCTTCCTGATATACCTGCACCCCGTCCCCCAGAAATACCACTGGACGTCCCAGCTCATTGAGTTTTCCCACCACCTCAGGCAGCAGGCAGCAGGTTCCCTCCATCAGGCAGTTCATTTCATAATCCCGGCACAGGGGACTGTCAGCGCACTCCCTCGGCTCAAAAGCATAAATTCCGGTATAAACCTGATTCCTGCGGGCGTCCATCATGGGACAGACCAGAGCGGAACATCCGTACATCTGATATGCCAGTCCCTCCAGCGTGGGCACCTCAATGATCGGTTTTTCCAGCCCCTGCGCCAGCCCCTTGGCTGTAGCGGAGCCTATACGCAGGCCGGTGAAAGAACCCGGGCCGCACGCCACTGCGATGGCGTCAATGGTTTTTAAATCCAGCTCCGTCATGGCCCGTATTTCATCCAGCATGGGCAGCAGTGTCTGAGAATGGGTTTTTTTATAATGGATCGTGTATTCCGCGATCAGATCCTCATCCTCCAAAAGTGCGGCCGTTGCCGCCAGCCCGGAACTGTCAATTGCCAAAATCTTCATCTTCAATCTTTCCTGTTTCCCCAGATAATAAATGCGGTATGTTATTCCGCGAGACTCTCCACTGTAATCCGCCGATAGTCAAAGCCCCGGTCCGGATCCTTTTCTATGGTAATCCGGGTGCAGTCCCGCGGCAAAAGCTCCTCAATCAGATTGGCCCACTCCACCATGCACAATCCTTCCCCAAAGAAATAATCCTCATAGCCGATCTCCTCCATCTCCTGAGGATCGCCGATGCGGTATACGTCAAAATGATAAAAAGGCAGCCGCCCTTCCTCATATATCTGTAAAATGGTAAATGTGGGACTTGACACCGGCTCTGTAATGCCCAGACCCGCGGCCACTCCCTGGGTAAATACCGTTTTACCCACCCCCAGATCGCCGATCAGCGCGATCAGGCTTCCCGGCTCAGCCTCACGCCCCGTCTTTTCACCCAGAGCAAAGGTTTCCTCCGGTGAAAATGTCTCTGTGATTTTTTTCATTCATCCTCCTCATAGCGGCATCATTGAGAACTCATCCTGAAACATTGCAGCATCTTTTCAGTTCCTGATCCTTACCTTTTGGGGTTCCATGTGAGTGCAGATAAACTGTATCACATCCATTTCCTGCTCCTTTAACTCTCTGCGCGGGAAGATGCAGGCGTTCACCCTGGTGGTATAAACAATAATACTGCGGCTTGTAGACACGGCGCGGTACATATCCTTCCATTCCATGCTCTCTGTCGTCTCTCCCTGACTGACCAGAATTCCATCCTCATTGAACTCATAATGCAGCACTTCCTTAAAAGCCGGGGTGTTCAGTGCCTGCTGCCGGCTCTTCAAAAAAAGACTCCAGGGAAGATACCCCAGCATGATCACGCCGGCAATCAGATAAATCCACTGATGATTTGCCAGAAAAATCAGAATCGCCAGTGCTCCCACACAGCTTCCCACTAACCCCTGGGTGCCATGATAGGCATGGCGAAGCAAAAAATCATACAGATCTCCGCTGTTAATTTTAACATCTACTTTCAATGTATCCATCTCTGCAAAATACTCCTGTTTTTGAAAACGACAGTTTTGTGCCCAAACCGAACATAGAATTTTAAGAAAATCTTACATTTCGCCCTCATTGTGTTTTTGAATACGCCATGCTATAATAACCGCAAAAGAACGCCGCAAGGCCGTTTCATTTACCGATTTAAAGGAGTTCATATGTATCATCATACAAACGCAGAATTAAAAACCGCTGCCAGAAATTCCCTGCGCGGCCACTGGTTTGCAGCAATCACGATGCAGCTCATTATGATTGTCATCTCCAGTGTCTCTCTGGGTGCGAACGACAGCGATTCTGTCATTTCTCTTTCCCTGATTATCAACCTGCTCAATATCTGGCTGGACGCCGGTCTGGTCAGCTTCTATTTCAAGCTGTGCTGCGGACAGGGCGGCAATGCCGGCGTGGCGGATTTTCTCTACGCCTTTAAGACTCATCCCGTCCGTTTCCTGGGCAATTATCTGATGCAGATCCTCTATCTGCTGCCCGGGACCATCCTCTACTTTATCGGAATCTTCATCGCCTCCGTCTTCTTCCTGGCGGGAAGCGATGTGGATATGCTGATGCTGTATCTGTACGGAGATATTGACGTCCTGCCGGAAATCAACCTGCCCTCCGCTGTGCTGGCCGCACTGGTTCTGTTTATCATTGTGCTGAGCGTCGCCTATCTCCTGTATGCCGCTTATATCTCCCTGACCTACTCCCAGACAACCCGCATTCTGGTAGATTTCCCGGATCTGACGGTGACTCAGGCCTACAGACGGTCCTCTCAGCTGATGAAAGGGAATCGCATGCGTCTTCTGGGATTACAGTTGAGCTTTCTCCCCTGGGCACTGCTCTCTGTCGTCACCTTAGGTATCGGTTTTCTGTACCTGATGCCTTACGTAGGCTGCACCAATGTGGAATTCTACCTTGACCGGGTACAGAATCACTCCTGATCACGCGCCCAGACTCTGCTGCTTTAAATAGGCGTTAATAAAGGGATCCAGCTCCCCGTCCAGCACGGCGTCCACATTGCCGGTCTCCATGTTGGTCCGGTGATCCTTGACCATGGTATAGGGCTGCAGCACATAGGACCGAATCTGGCTGCCCCAGCCATTCTCCTTGACCTCCCCGCGAATGCTGGAGCGCTTCTCCGCATTGCTCTCTTTCTGCAGCAGATACAGCTTGGATTTCAGCATCTGCATGGCCTTGTCCTTATTCTGGAACTGACTCCGCTCCTCCTGACAGGCTACCACAATCCCCGTGGGAATATGAGTGATGCGAACCGCGGAGGAGGTCTTATTGATATGCTGCCCTCCGGCGCCGCTGCTGCGGTAGGTATCTATCTTCAGATCGTCCGGATTAATATCAATCTCAATATCCTCATTCAGCTCCGGCATCACCTCCAGCGACACAAAGGAGGTCTGACGCTTTCCCTGGGCATTAAAGGGAGAAATACGGACCAGCCGGTGAACGCCGTTTTCTGATTTCAGATATCCGTAAGCATTCTCCCCGTTGACCTGCCAGGTCACCGATTTAATCCCCGCCTCATCTCCATCCAGATAATCCAGCACATGTATCTCAAATCCCTTGCGTTCCGCCCAGCGGGTATACATACGGTACAGCATCCCCGCCCAGTCACAGCTCTCGGTGCCTCCGGCTCCCGCGTTCAGCTTCAGGATCGCATTATTTTTATCGTACTCACCGGATAAAAGGGTGCTGATCCGCAGCTCCTCCAGCCGGTTGATAAAGTCCTCCATCTCAGCTGTAATCTCCGGGACCAGACTCTCGTCCTCCTCCTCACTGCCCATCTCGATCAGCGTTTCAATGTCTTCCATCTGGGTTTGCAGGCCGTTGACCAGGCTGACGGTATCCTTTAAGTTTTTCAGCTCCTTCATGCGCTTGTTGGAATAGTCCGGATCATCCCAGAAATTGGGAGCCGCCATTTCCATCTCCAGCTCCTCAATCCGCTTCTGCTTATCCTCCAGTCCCAGAGAATCCCGCACTTCCTTCAGCGGCTCCTCACACGTCTGCAATTTTTGTCTGGCCTGTTCCAATTCTACTATCATGTCAAATCCTCATTTCAATCGTCCGCAGCACTGCTTATATTTTTTGCCGGAACCGCAGGGACAGGGGTCGTTGGGATAAATCTTTTTGGCTTCCTTCCTGACCGGCTTTCTCACGGCAGTCTCGTCCTTGTTGGTGCCGGTGGCTTTCGCTACCTGCTCCCGCTCCACTTTCTGCTCCAGCTTCACGCGATACAGGACACGAACGGTCTCTTCCCTGATATTCCTGGTCATTTCCTCAAACAGATCATAGCCGCTCATCTTGTACTCTACCAGCGGATCTTTC
>JAJQGR010000099.1 GCA_021200345.1 Lachnospiraceae bacterium
TGCATGCAGAGCACCTCGCCGGCTACCGATTCCCGGTAAGGATCATCCGTAAATACCGCCGGCAGTTCATATTCCCGGAGATTTTCCGCCAGTCTTCTGGCTCTGGTCCGGGAAGGGGATAAAAGCACCACCCGGCTGCGTTTCTTTTTGTATCTGTCAAGATCCCGAATCAGGGTCTCAAAGCTTTTATTATAGGAAGATACCGGTTTGCAGGAAATCCCGCACTGCTTTGCCGGTTCAAAAAGATCGCTCCCGGAAGAGAGCATGGACAATGCCAGCACATGACGTTTTGCAAGCGCGGCGGCCGCCTCCCCGGCCGGGCAGATCAGTTCCGTCTGTCCCGGCAGCAGATACCCTTTCTCCAGTCTGGCGGACATGCTTTCTCTGAATTCCAGCTCTACCGCCCTGACATGCTCCTCGATTCTGGCCGGCTCGTCCAAAATGATGACGCTTCTGTCATTTTGAATATAATCCAGAAGGCTCTCCGTATGCTCATAAAAATAGCGCAGATAGCTGTCAAGATTGAGCATGGAATACCAGGAGGAAATTCCCTCCTCCAGCTCCTTTGCCTGGATATGAATCCGGTGCGCCTCCTCCGTTCTGAATTCCTGTCTGAAGAATTCCTCCCGGGCAGCGGCCTCCTCCCTGATTAGCTTCATGCCCCTTTGCAGCCGCGCCTCACTTAAGATCATCTCCGTTGCCGGAAAAACACGGACGCTTCGCAGCTCCTCCATGGAACGCTGGGTTTGTGCGTCATAGCTTCGCAGGGATTCCACCTCATCCCCCCAGAGTTCAATCCGTACCGGGTTCTCCCCGGTCAGATCGAAGATATCCACAATATCGCCCCGCACGGCAAACTGCCCCGGCTGGCTGGCCTGGGCGCATTTTTCATATCCCAGACTTACCAGCCGCTTCGAAAGCTGCGCCATATCCAGCGTCTGCTCTCTCTTAATCTCAATGATGCTCTCTTCGTATATTTCCAGCGGGATCTGAGGTGTCATCAGGGCATCGAAAGTGGTAACCACGGTCACCGCCTGCTTTTGCAAAAGCCGTTTCAGAACCCGGATACGCTCCCCCGCCTGCTCATTGGAATGAACGTCCGCCTGATAGAAAATCAGATCTCTGGCCGGGTACAGGCAGGCGTTTCTGTCATAGAACCGCACCTGCTCGCAGGTCTTTCTGGCCTCCAGTTCACTGAAGGTGACAATGACCTTCACCCTGGCATCCCCGCAAAGAGCATAGGCCAGATGCCACTTCTGGGCGTCAATGCAGCCGCTCAGAGAAAGGATTCCCGTCTTTTGTGTCAGGAATTCTTTCATCCCGTCAAATTGTTCCAGTTCATGTAATGGTGAAAATAATGCCTGCATTGTTCCCCCGCAAGAAGATTTCATTCATCTGCCGCATTGCAGCAGTTCATCGCCTCGTCCACACCGCTCTCCAGAATGATCTCCACGGCCTTCAGGGCTTTCTCCATGCCCTTTTGGACCAGTGCCCGGTCCTCAGCCGTAAAGCGTCCCAGCACATGACCGATCTGGTCCCGTCCCGCAGGTACGCCGCCAACACCCACACGCACTCTGGGGAAGCTTTCCGTTCCCAGCTGCGCAATAATACTCTTTACCCCGTTATGCCCTCCGGCGCTGCCCTTTGGGCGCACCCGAATTCTGCCGGTCGGCAGAGCAATGTCATCATAAATAATAATCAGTTCTCTTGTCACATCAATTTTATAAAAGTCCGTCACCGCCCGGACGCAATCCCCGCTGGCATTCATGAATGTCAGCGGTTTCACAAGGACAACCTTCTGCCCGTTGATCATTCCCTTTCCTGTCATGCCCTTCTGTTTTAATTCCTTTATGGAAATGCCATATTTCCCCGCCAGCATATCCAGGGTGTCAAAGCCCGTGTTATGTCTGGTGTGCTCATACTCTTTTCCCGGGTTTCCCAGGCCGCAGATTACATACATAAGAGATCTTCCTCCCAAATATCCCCTATTCTACAGACAAAAACGAGGGATGTCAAGCAATTGACATCCCTCTCACTTACCTTCTCTAAATGTAAATTCTTCTCAGATATCCTCCGCGGATACAACCGCTTTCTCATAGGCTTCCAGTATCAGTTCCTGCAGAGCCTTTCGCGTCTCCGAATTGATTGGATGCGCTATGTCCCGATTCTCCCCGTCAGTACCTTTTTTGCTGGGCATGGCGATGAATAACCCCTTATCACCGTCGATCACCTTAATACCATGTACTACGAATACTCCGTCAATCGTAATGGAGACAACAGCCTTCATCTTGCCATCCCCCGCGATTAACCTCACTCGTACATCTGTGATGTTCATTTTGATAACCTCTCTGTATAATCTCCCTTATACATGAGAATCGTTATCGTTCATTACAAGTTTTATTTCGCCCGGTTCACCGATGAGAGTAGTATTAGCACGTATTGTGTCGCGGCTTTCTACGATACAATTCTCAATATAAGTATTATCCCCGATGTAAACATCGTTCAGGATAATGGAATTCTTGATAGTAACGTTATTGCCAACGTATACTTTCTTGAAAATGACGGAATTCTCAACGTTGCCGTTTACGATACATCCGCTGGCGATCAAGCTGTTCTTTACCTTGCTGCCCGCGTTGAATTTCGCGGGGGCCATATCCTCGACCTTGGTATAAATGTCGGGATATGTCTTAAAGAAGTAATCACGCATATCCTTCTTTAAGAAGTCCATATTGGTGTCATAATAATCCTGTACGCTCGCGATATTGGACCAGTATTCATTGAACTTGTAGCCGTAAATTTTCTTTGTGTCCTTGTAACGGACCAGCACATCGCGGACGAAATCATATCTTCCCTCCTCGGCGCACTGCTCCAGAAGCTCAATCAGAAGACGTCTGCGCAGGACATAGATGCCGCAGGAGATCTGTTTGCCGCTCTGGGCTACCGGCTTCTCCACAAACTCCGTAATACGGTGATCATCATCCATGCGGATCACGCCGTATCTCTCAAGGTTTGCGTCCTCGGGCATTTCCTTGCAGACAACAGTAATCTCCGCCTTCTTTTTGATGTGATAGTCTAAAACCTTATTGTAATCCATCTTGTAAACGCAATCGCCGGAAGCAATGATCACATAGGGCTCATGGCTCTGTTTCAGATCCCACATGGCCTGATACATGGCGTCCGCCGTTCCCCGATACCAGTTTGGATTGTCGGCGGTGATGACAGGAGTCAAAACCTTCAGCCCGCCCTGCTTGCGCCCGAAATCCCACCACTTGGAGGAACTTAAGTGTTCGTTCAGGCTGCGGCCGTTGTACTGTGTCATCACAAGTACGCTCTGGATTCCGGAATTGCTCATGTTGCTCAGCGCAAAATCAATCGCCCTGTAGCTGCCTGCCACAGGCATGGCGCTGACCGCCCTGTTCTGAGCCAATACTTTCATTCTGTAGCTGCTGCCGCCTGCTAAAATTATACCGATTGCTCTCATGTCCTATTCACCAACCTTTATCAGAGATTTCCCGCTAGCCATGGTGTTGTCCGGGTAGTCTTCTA
>JAJQGR010000087.1 GCA_021200345.1 Lachnospiraceae bacterium
CCACATCAATATTGCAGGTCAGGAATTTCTGATCTGTCTGACGAAAAATACACCGGGTCAGATCGTAAAGAGCGCTGAAGCGGATGCACAAATCCAGATTTCGACCCAGATTGGCCACCCGTGGGACAAAAATGTAGTCACATTTTCCAATCAGTGAACTGACATGCCCCAGAAAAATTTTCTCCGACAGACAGGCCTCGTCGGGAGCAAGCCGCTCTCCCTCCTCCACCACCGCCCGGTTGGTGGAAGCACTGACCTCCGTTTTCAGTCCCAGCGTATGAAAAAAGGTCTGCCACAAAGTTTCATATCTGTGATAGAGCAAACCTCTGGGGAGGCCGATAACAGGTATATTTTCATTTTTCATATTTTAACGCTCCCTAGCAATTCAGAATCAATTTCGTAAAAGCTGATATTCCTCTTATAGTAGATATCACAAAAACAGCTGCTTTTCAATCCCTGCCCACCGGACAAAAAAGCTCTTTTGTCCCAAATCATCTCAAACCTCCTTTTTTGAGAAAAACATTTTTGAACAACAACGAAAACCGACAGAAGCAATTTTGAATACATCTGCCGGTTTTACTATGCCCTTTTCATTTTTCCCGTTATCTTTTCTTCATCTGAACGCCGCTTATTATCTCTCAGCCCATCCGCTGCTTTTCTCCCATCATTTTTTCAGTGCCTCTTTCCTTCATCCGCTCTTTGACACAGGAAACCGCTTCCTCCACATCCTTCACCCTGTACACATTCTCCCGTTCTCTCAGCCGGAAGCGATATACAGGAATATCCCTTACCATCGCCGGCGTTCCGCAGGCAAGCACCTCCATCACAGCGCTTTCTTCCTCTCCATCCCTGGAAAGTCCCAGAAAAAGATCCGTTCCCAGGCAGGCCTGCCTGAATTCCTCCTGATCCACGCCGCCCATGAAGCACACATTTTCCGTGGCCTCTCTCATGGCCCTTTTGATCTTTCTTTTTACCCGCCAGGCAGCTGTCTCCCCGTACCACAGAAAAATAACCTCCGGCAGCAGCTTTGCAGCCTCCAGGAAATCCAGAATTCCATCGCTCTCCACGCAGGCCCCTGTGGAAATCACAACCCGGGTGTCCTCCTCCAGACATAAGCTTTCCCTTAATTGCGTTCGCGCCAAATCGTGCTGATTAACCTGAAACATACACTCTCCCCCGTTCGTGTTCTTTACAGATATTTCAATTTCTTCAAAAAAAGTCCCCACCTTACTGTCATTACCATCTTACAACGGTTTTCTTAACAACTTGTGGGGATTTTTCTTAAGTTTGTCTGAATTTTTAATGGTTCCGCTTCTTACGAAAATCCTGTCTTCTCCTCTGTCAATCCAGATTCTCATTCACATACATCTTCGCAATGCTCTGAATCACCTCCATCGTCTCTTCCACCGTTTTCTCTCCGGCAAAATATCCCTGCGTCTCATCAAGGATCAGGGAATTCAGCTGGGCATCAAAGACAGTACCCTTTGATACTCTCTCAATGATCTGCAGCAGCTGCTCCTTCTGGGTTTCCGTAATCTGGTAAATCTCCGCAATGGTTCCGTCCAGCTCTGAGGATACCTTTCGTTTTACCACCGGTGTTGACGTTCCATCCGCGCCTTCTTCATATTCTATTTCTATATTCAGAGCGTCCTCGATCTGCTGCAAAAGCACTGTTTTACTGACAGGAAAGCCATAGGTGATTTTCTCCCTCTGATACTCCTCCTCCAGGAACTGACTGATAAACTCCCAGGCCGCCTCTTTCTGCCCGCTAAGCGCGCTGATGGCCACCACAATGGAACCGGCGCTGATGATGGTGCCATCGCCGTCCCGGGCCGGATATCCGATAAACGTCACATCTTCCCCAAAGTATGCCTCCGGCACCGCAATATCGTAAACGGAGCTCAGCGAGACGGGATAAATGAGACATTTCCCCTCCCCATAGGCCTGCGCGATAGAGAAGTCCTCCGCCAGATTCAGCTTCAGGGGAAAGCGATTGGCAAATTCCAGTATCCTCTGAAAGCTGTCACTTTCAAACTGACATTCCCCGGTCTCCCAGTCCACAAAATCACTCAGATTGGCTGTCAGAAGCAGCGCGAATACATCCTTTTTGCTTTCTCCGGCATAAAGCAACAGCTTCTCCCCGGAGGCTTCGCAGGCCGTTTCATAGCAGTCCATCATCTCCTCCATGGTCCAGCCTGACCGGTCTCCTGTCGTCTTGTCGCTCACCGCAATGCTTTTCAGTGTAAAGCTTAAGGGAAGGGCTGGCAATTTTCCTTCATAGGAAAAAGCGTCCAGGATATTTTCAAAATACAGATCCTCCCAGCCCTCCTCCAGCCAGGAATACAGATCCTCCGTATAATTTCCGATCATGTCCGTCATATCGTAACCGCCAAAGAAAAGGATCACATCCGGCCCCTCACCGGACACAATTTCTCTCTGCAGCAGCGCCAGCTCATCTTCATCTGTCTCAGCGGAGCGCTGATAAGCGGTCAGCACCACCTGATATTCCTCATGGTCTTCCTGAAACTGTTGAACGGGCTCGTCCAGCGACGGAACCGAAAAGGAGCCGTCATCCTCTTTTCCAATCCCCACACAGGCCACTGTCAAAGTCTGGATATCCCCTGTCTCCCCACCGGACCCGCAGGCCACCAAAAATCCCATCAGCGATAATAAAACAGTTGCCGACAAAAGCTTTCTTCTCATCATCGGACCCTCCTTCCCTTCCTTGCATGAAACGGAAATTACACTTTCATGGTAGAGCGGACAGGTATCCGATTTGTATCATCTTTCCTGCGAAACTATTCCTCCAGAATAAGCCAACCTCTGCTCTGTACGACCTAAGCCACCATATTCGGCCAGTTCGATTTTGTACTCGGCTTTCTCTTTAATACTGTATTTATTTCAAAGACCAATTTTAAGCTTCCCTCCGGGCAGATGGATACCGCCATCGTTCCAAAACTCCAAAATGTGATGGAGAAGGCTTCCTCCTCCCACAGAAGAGTGACGGTTGCCATACGTTCATCCGATCGTACGCTGGAAACGGCGCCCCAATCAAGGCGACCAACACAATCATTCCCACCCGGAAATTTCTTTTAAAGTTTTTCTCTCCCATATTCTGTTTCCTCCACATGATAAAACCTTTATGCCTCACAAAAAGAATTCCACTACATACAACACGCCGGTGTTTTCATTCCAGAAAAGAATGATTTCATCTCTGTCATCCTCTTGACGCCCCTGCTGATGCCAGTACAGACAGGCCGCATAGTCCGGATATTCTTCCAGCGGGACATCAATCTGACTCAGCCATTCACTGCAAACCTCCGAATAGCTGACATATAATCTCGTACCGGACTCTTCCGTCTGCCACGAAAACATTTCATTGATCGGCTCAGGGTTCTCGCAGGAAAAAACATGATAGCGGATCCCGTCCCCAAGGAAAGACACCTCCGATTCCAGGCAGTAGATTTCAGAATACTGTGCTTCCTTCGGTAGTGAAAAGCCCCAGTTGATATTAAGAGTCGTGGAATAATCGGTCATCCTGTCCC
>JAJQGR010000057.1 GCA_021200345.1 Lachnospiraceae bacterium
GTAATGTACCAGACTGCGCCGCTGCTTATCATGTCATTCGCAAACAATTTTAATAATTTTAATGTGATTTATTTCCTGACTGGCGGAAATCCGATCAATCCTTCTTATATGTATGCCGGATCTACGGATATTTTAATCACATGGATTTATAAACTGACAACGGATAACAGACAGTTTAATATGGCTTCTGTTATGTCGATCCTTGTGTTTGTGGTGGTTGCGAGCATCTCAACTGCCAATTTCCTCAGAACGAAAGCTTTTAAGGAGGAGGATATGCTGGGATGAAAGCAAGTGAAAAAATAAAAAGTCAGAGAACTGTAGGATGGTATATATCAGAAACTTTTAAAACCGGGTTAACCTATATCATCCTGATATTGATCGCTTTGATGGTAATTGTCCCTGTTTTGTGGATTATAGGTTCCTCCTTTAATACATCCAGTTCACTGATGTCGGCGACCATGTTTCCTGAGAACCCGACGATTAAGCATTATGTAGAACTGATTCAGGAAACCAATTTTACGAAGTGGTATTTGAATACATTAAAGATTGCGGTCTTAAACATGATCATCTCCGTCGTTTTAACGATATCGACCGCCTATGTATTTTCCAGGTTTCAGTTCAAGGGAAAAAAGATGGGGCTTTTGTCGATCCTGATTCTTCAAATGTTTCCCAGCTTTATGGGAATGATGGCAACCTATAATATTTTGTGGCAGTTGGGAATGCTCAATACTCATATTGGTCTGGTGCTGACGTATGCGGCAGGACAGCTTCCCTATAATGTGTGGCTGGTAAAAGGATATTTGTCATCTATCCCTCGAAGCCTGGATGAATCGGCAAAGCTGGATGGAGCTGGAAGTGTACAGATTTTTACGAGAATTATAGTTCCCCTGATAAAGCCGATTATTACCTTTGTGGCGCTGACACAGTTTATGTCCCCCTGGATGGATTTTATCTTCCCCAGAATGATTCTGACCAGTGACAGCAAAAAGACGCTGGCGATTGGTTTGTACGATTTGATTAACAGCGATACCAACAATAACTTTACCATGTTTGCCGCCGGTGCGGTTCTGGTAGCAGTGCCGATCACGATTCTGTATATGAGTATGCAGAAATATCTGATACAGGGGATTACTGCGGGAGCGAATAAGGCGTAACAGGGAATGATAATGAACTCTGTGAAATCATATTTTTTCCTGAATAATATGTGCAATAATATAAGTCGCGGATTTTGGAATTTGTTTCAAAATCCGCGGCTTTTTCTTTTGCAAAGCTAAAGTGATGACGTAACGACCACATCTGTCAATGAATGATGTTATACTCTCTCCATCTGAACATTGATACATTTTTAAATCAATGGTTGAAAAAGACATTATTTTTTGCTAAAATAGGAAACGAGTAAAATTATACTCAAAAATGATATATTTGCGCCTGCTAAAGAGAAAATGTAAGAGTATCTGGAAAGCAGGGAAACGGAGGTAATGACCATGATAGAATTTGTATACAATCAGGATCGCTTTGTGGAGATTTATTATGAAAATAAATATCAGGAGATATATCAGGAGAAGCTTGAGAGAGAGGTTGAGAGCGCAGTTGAGAGTGCAGTTAAGAGTGCAGTCGAGAGCACAGTTGAGAAAACAAAAACCAGGACTGCACTGAAGATGCTTCGGGAAGGAAAATTAACGATGGAACAGATCGCGTTTTATCAGGATTTGCCGATCGATACCGTTCGGCGGCTGAGCGATGAGCTGCTTACGTTGGCATAAGAGGAAAGATTAATAAAATTATCATTAAAATTAACATACATAAGCCATAGATTTTAGGTCCCATTCAAAATCTGTGGCTTTTATATTGCCGGAATGATTTAAATTTCCAAATAATGTTGACAAACTGATATCAAAATGATATCATCAAGGAGCAACAGATGAAAAACCAAATGAGAAGGAGATAATGAATCATGGAAGAAAGAGTATTGAACAATCGAAAAAACGGCATGGCCTGCCTGCTGTTGTTTGTTGGATTGTACGCGCTGGCCATTGCTGCCGTGGTGTACGCCGGGATCCAGCTGGCCGGTGAAGCCTGGGGAGCCTTCGCGGTTGTCCTCATGGTGGCGGGAATCGTCTATCTATGCTTGGGCTGGATTCCTTTCCTGGGGCTGAAAGTGTTGAAGCCTCAGGAGGCCATGGTGCTGACCCTGTTCGGCAAATACGTGGGCACCATTCGGGACGCCGGTTTTTATTTTGTCAATCCCTTCTGTGTCAGCGTTAATCCGGCAGCCAAAACCCGCTTAAAGCAGAGCGGCGATGTGGATCATTCCGGTCCCATGTCTTTCCTCACACAGGCGGACAATGGCCTGCAGCTGAATATCGGCAGCGACGCGGGCAGCAAAAAGGTTTCTCTGAAAATCATGACGCTAAACAATAACCGTCAGAAGATTAACGACGCCCTGGGTAATCCGGTGGAAATCGCCATCGCGGTGATGTGGAGAGTGACGGACACGGCGAAGGCAGTCTTTAATGTGGATAATTACAAAGAGTATCTGTCCCTGCAGTGCGACAGCGCCCTGCGCAATATCGTCCGTCTCTATCCTTATGATGTGGCGGAAAATGTTGACACCACAGGAGACGGGATTGCCGATGAGGGAAGTCTGCGGGGCTCCAGCGATATCGTGGCGCAGCGTATCCGGGACGAAATTCAGAGTAAGGTTCAGGAGGCCGGCCTGGAGGTGATTGAGGCCCGGATCACCTATCTGGCCTACGCGCCGGAGATTGCGGCGGTGATGCTGCAGCGCCAGCAGGCCTCGGCCATCATTGACGCACGGAAGATGATTGTGGACGGCGCCGTGGGCATGGTGGAGATGGCGCTGGATCGTCTGAATGAGAGACAGACTGTGGTACTGGATGAAGAGCGTAAGGCCGCTATGGTCTCCAACCTGTTGGTCGTGCTGTGCGGCAATAAGGACGCTCAGCCTATTGTAAATTCAGGAAGCTTGTACTGATTATGGCAGAGAATGGGAAAAAGCAGGTGCCTCTGCGCCTGTCGGCAAAACTGTATGACGCCATCGCAGCCTGGGCGGAGGATGATTTCCGCTCCGTCAACGGGCAAATCGAATACCTCCTGACCGAGTGTGTGCGTCAGCGCAAAAAGAACGGCGCGCCGGTGCCCCACGATCTGGACGAGCCGCCGAAGTTTGATATTGAATGATACAGACCGTGTATCATATATCTATAATGATTTAATCGTTGAATAGAATTAAGCAACCGGTGTAAAATAGATGTAAGCGCCCAGACGCGGAAAGTGGAGGTACAATATGGCAAAAAAATTATTATCCCGCGGGGAGGTCCCCGTGGAAGAAACCTGGGATCTTTCCCTGATTTACAAAAATGAAAAGGAATTCCGGGCGGATGTAGAAGAGGTGAAAAAGCTGCGGGAGGAAATCATCCGCGTATATAAGGGGCGATTGAATACTCCGCAGGCAGTGAATGACTGTCTGGATGTTTACCGGACACTGCTGGAAAAGATGTATCTGGCGGAG
>JAJQGR010000233.1 GCA_021200345.1 Lachnospiraceae bacterium
GGATACATATGGGCAACCAGCAAGGAGGGTGAAGGGACCTGTATGCACTTTGTATTAAGAAAATATACGGGACAGGCGTGATGCTGTGAGGACGCACCCGGGCACAAGGAGGAAGAGAATGAGCAGAATTTTGATTATTGAGGATGAAGTGGAAATCGCCGATTTAGAGAAAGATTATCTGGAACTCTCCGGTTTCGAGGTGGCCATTGCCAATGCCGGTGATACCGGCCTTGACATGGCGTTAAAGGAGGATTTTGATCTGGTGGTATTGGATCTGATGCTGCCGGGGATGGATGGATTTGAGGTATGTAAAAGCATTCGGGAAAAGAAAAACATTCCCATTTTGATGGTCTCGGCCAAGAAAGATGATATAGACAAGATCCGCGGTTTGGGTCTGGGTGCTGATGATTATATGACCAAGCCTTTCAGCCCCAGTGAGCTGGTGGCGAGAGTGAAGGCGCACATGGCCAGGTATGAGCGGTTGGTGGGAAGTCACAGTAAGGAGAATGATATTGTGGAGATCCGCGGTATCCGTATTGATAAGACAGCCCGCCGCGTTTATGTGGACGGAGTGGAGAAAGTCTTTACTTCCAAGGAATTTGATCTTCTGACGTTTTTGGCGGAGCACCCGAATCATGTGTATACAAAGGAAGAACTGTTCCGGGAAATCTGGAATATGGAGTCCGTGGGTGACATTGCCACTGTGACAGTCCATATCAAGAAGATTCGTGAAAAAATCGAGTATGATACCGCGAAGCCTCAGTATATTGAGACAATATGGGGAGTCGGCTATCGCTTTAAGATCTGATATATGCGAACACAGATTATATACGAAGATGAACAGCTTCTGGTGGTCTATAAACCCGCGGGGCTGGCGACGGAGAGCGGGAGACCGGATCAGATGGATCTGGTCAGTGAGCTGAAAGGTTATTTGAGCCGCGGCGTCAGGCTCCCCTATCTGGGGCTGGCCCATCGGCTGGATCAGCCGGTGGAGGGTCTGCTGGCAGTGGCCAGGGATTCAAAAACTGCTTCAGAACTTGGCACACAGCTGCGGAACGGGCAGATGAAAAAAACCTATCGGGCAGTGCTGTATCTGCCGGACGGGACCGGGCCGGTTACGGGGACAGAAGAGACACTGACGGATTTTATGATAAAAGAAGGGAACCGCGCCAGAATCGTTGAGAGTACGGCGCCGGGCGCAAAAAAAGCGCTGCTCACATACACCATCCGAAAACGGTCCGGTGATACAGCACTTGCGGAGATTGAACTTGGGACAGGCCGGTTTCATCAGATTCGATGCCAGATGGCAGCCCACGGAATGCCGCTCCTTGGAGATCAGAAGTATGGCACCGAGGAGAGCAAAAAAGAAAGCCTGGCCAGAGGCATAAAAACTGTGGCGCTTTGCGCGAACTGCCTTGTGTTTATTCATCCCGGGACAGGCAGGGAAATGAAAGTAACAACAAAGCCTCAAAACATTGCTTTTCAGGAATATGATGAATGAGGCGGTCTGACAATTTCAGGGAACTTGGCCGCATGAGCAATATTTTAATACCATCTGCCGATACTATGCTTTAGACAATGAACAAAGGCACGTCTGTAAAGGATATTCTGAAAGGCAGAGATGGTATGAGGTACGGCGCGAAAAAAAGAAAATCAATAAGTACACTATTGCTGATTTCGGTGATAGTGTATTTTTTTCTGACTGTCTTCTGGAAATATTTTGGCCCGGCGGTTCTGGCGTTTTTGTTCCTTATGGCGGTGATCCCGGCGATGGACAGGCTTGGATGCCGATGGAGAGTCAGGCGGGGCGCGGCGGCTTACCTGATCGTTCTGATGATTATTGTGATTCTGACCGGCGGCGTCTGTTTTGGACTGATTCCGTTTTTTCAACACTGTGATTTTAGCTGGTGCGCCCGCTTTTGGAGTCAGGAATATGTGCAGAAAGCTGTGATCTGGCTGCAGGAAAAAGCAGGCGGAGAACTGACAGACCTGTCATTTTGGGCTGCGCGGGCACTTGGCGGATTTTTATTTTATCTTGGGGCCTTTGCCATGTCGGTTTTTTTGATGGCGGGTCTGTATGACCGGATTGTGGATGGGATGGAGCAGCTTGTCGGAGGAAAGCTGTTGTTGGAGCTGTGCAGAGACGTGCTGGATTACGGAAAAGCTTATATGAAAACACAGAGCATCCTGATGGTACTGATGTGGGTCATTATATGCCCGGTACTGTGGCTGATGAGGGTGCAGGGAGGGCTTCTTTGGGGGATGGCTGCCGGGATCTTTGATTTTTTGCCGGTGTTTGGAATTGGCTTCGTGATGATTCCCCTGACGCTGTGGCAGTTTCTGCAAAAAAATACGGCAGCAGCTATTGTCTGTGTTGTTTTATATTTTGTGTGTTCCATTCTTCGGGAACTGTTAGAACCAAAGCTGTTGGGAGACAGCCTGCGCCTGCCGGCTCTGGGAATGTGGATATCCATATTCGCGGGACTTCAGTTATTTGGTGCCAGCGGTATTTTTAAGGGTCCGGTCGCGTACCTGCTGATTGACGCCGCCTATCGCAGGGTGAGCGTATCAAAGGAAGAGAGCGGGGAATAGCAGTATACGGGACCGCAATAGCGCTGATGCCGTATAAAAAGTGCTTGACACAGCCGTAAAATTATTTTAGAATTTGAGCACATGAGCGAAGAACCGGGCAAGTACGTAAGACTGGGCGTCAGAGAGGGAATGGATGGTGTGAATTCCTGCCGCAGAGTATGGAAACCCTCCGGGGAGCTGTGCGTGAAAGCGCGACGTAAGCCGGCGTTAACGGCAAAGAGTGTATGTGAGAGCATAAAATAGGGTGGTACCGCCGGATTCCGGTCCCTTGTGAGAGGAGCGGAATGGTGTGCCGCCCTTTCGTTTATCTATTCTGGCAGGAGGAGAAAAGAGAAAATGGCTGACAAAAAAATGGTGGAGGCGATTACCTCAATGGAAGAGGATTTCGCCCAATGGTACACGGATGTGGTGAAGAAAGCGGAACTGATCGATTATACCTCGGTCAAGGGCTGCATGGTCATCAAGCCTGCGGGATACGCGATTTGGGAGCTGATCCAGTCTCAACTGGACGCCAGATTTAAGGAGGCGGGCGTGGAAAACGTTTACCTGCCCATGTTTATTCCGGAGAGCTTATTAAATAAGGAAAAGGACCATGTGGAGGGCTTTGCCCCTGAGGTGGCCTGGGTGACTCATGGAGGGATGCAGCCCCTTCAGGAACGGCTCTGTGTGCGCCCTACTTCGGAGACGTTATTCTGCGATTTTTACAAAAATGATATTCACTCTTACAGAGATTTGCCTAAGGTTTATAACCAGTGGTGCAGCGTGGTTCGCTGGGAAAAAGAGACCCGGCCATTCCTGCGCAGCCGTGAGTTTTTATGGCAGGAGGGGCATACCGCTCATGCCACTGCCCAGGAAGCTGAAGAGCGGACGCTGCAGATGCTGAATATATACGCGGATTTCTGTGAGCAGGTGCTGGCCATTCCCGTGATCAAGG
>JAJQGR010000244.1 GCA_021200345.1 Lachnospiraceae bacterium
CGTGTATTCCATGAAGTGATTGATGGTGGAACCACTGGAATATTTGGCGATCGGCAGAACACCGGTCATGTAGGTGAGTGAAATATAGCCGGTATCTTTGGTCAGCGCCGCCAGAAAGCTGATGAAGCTTTCCTGGTCGTCCTTAGTGATATATTTTTTGTGAAAAATGCAGTCCCATTCATCCAGCACAAAGAGAAAGCTCGCTCCGGTTTCCTCGTGAATCAGTCTTAAATCCTCCACGGGTGAGGAATCTTCCCAGAAATTCACGTCAGGGAAAGCGTTTTGCAGATCCCTTTTCAGCGTCCGCTCGATGCGGTTGATAAACACGTCGTAGTCTTTGCTAAGGTTCGCGGCCTCGCTGAAATTGATAAAGATGACGTTTTGCCGGTTCATATATTCCAGGTACGATGGACATTGCGCGATTTTCAGAGAGTCAAATACCCGGCTTGCATCAGTGCCTTTCGAAAAAAATGCGGCAATCATGGAAGCCATCACGGATTTGCCAAAACGGCGTGGCCGCGTGATACAGATATGTTTGTTCCCTGACTTTACCAGAGGAATCAGCTCCGCCAGCAACATTGTTTTGTCTACATAATAGGGATTATTTGTTTCATTTTGATATAAAGTGAACGCTCTTGCACTGTTCAGATAATATCCCATCCTGCGCGATCCTTTCTGCCGGATTTTATCCGTCGATTCATACGGCACAACTGCCCTTTTGCACGGAAAATTCTTCTTGCTGCCTGTTGTTTTCAAGCATACCATAAACAAAAGCGACTTTCAAGCATCATAAAATCGCCTTGCAAGCATCTGCCCTTTGTAGTATTATCTTTTAAAGAAATATAAAGTCATCACAGGAGATAACGATATGAGGGACGGATCCTGCTTTATCATCGGCGCCGGAGACCTGACGGTGGGAAGCATTCCATATCATAAAGAGAAAGATTATGTCATTGCGGCGGACGGCGGCCTTTTATATTGCGGAATACTGGGCATTGAGCCCAATCTGGTGATCGGGGATTTTGATTCGCTGGATGAGGAGCTGACCGGGGCGGTGGAGGAACTGGAGAGGACAGCGCCGGAGAGAGTCAGAAGGCTTCCGAAGGAAAAAGACGACACCGATATGATGGCGGCGGTCAGAGAGGGGCTGGCGTTAGGCTACCGGCGTTTTTATATGTACGCGGCCTGCGGCGGCAGACTGGAGCATACCCTGGCCAATATTCAGATCATGAAATATCTCAAGAACAGGAATGCGGAGGGCTTTATCTGCGATGGCGGCAGCATGTATCTTCTGGTGCAGGAGGAAGAGATTGCCCTGAAAGAGACCCTGGAGGGCTATATCAATATTTTCTGCATGGGAGACGAAGCCCTGGGAGTGACCGTACAGAATTTAAAATACGAGATGAAGGACGTGGATCTGACCGATGATTTTCCTTTAGGGATCAGCAATGAATTTATCGGGAAGCCCGCCACAATCTCCGTAAAGCAGGGCACGCTTTTAGTGATGATTGACTGGGTGGAGTGATACGGACGAACGGTAGAAATATAACAGATTTTGGTAAAAATCTCCATATCTCTTTCAATTACAGTTGCGAAATTGTGAATTTTGTAGTATCATACAAAAGTCAAATTTGGGGACGAAAGGTCCCTGGACAAGGAGGACTATTTTTATGAAAAGATTTTGGGCACTGCTTTTAGCAGGCACCATGGCGGTTTCGCTTGTGGCCTGCGGTTCCGGCTCATCCAGCTCCACTTCCACATCCGGTGAAGCGGAGACTAGTACAGCGGATGCCACAACGGAGACAGAGCAGGAGGAAGCGGCCGATACGGAGGAAACGGTGGATTATTCCGATTATACCATTCGTATTTATTCCAACTCCAATTCCACAGAGCGCACTACCTGGCTCATTGCGGAGGCGGCGGACGCCGGATTTACCATCTCCATTGATGATAACTCCGTGATTTCCGGCGATACGGCGGCGATTCAGGCAGCCAATGAGAACAAGGACGGCGACCTGATCTTTGGTCTGAACGAGACCAGATGGGGCCAGATCATTGACGGCGAGTATGAGAATTTGTCTCTCATCGACTGGACCCCGGAGTGGGCGGACAGTGTAGGAGAGTACGCATACGACGGACAGGCTTACGGGCTGGTGATTCAGAACGTGCTGATGCTGTACCGCACCGATGAGTACGGCACAAACGGCGAGACCCTTTCTTTTGAGCACTGGGCGGATATCGTGGACTGCGGTTACAGCTGGTATCGTCAGAACAAGGTAGGCGGCACCACCAACTCCAACATCAACAGTGCAATCCTGTACGCCTTTACCGATCCTGACTCTGAGGCGGGCGGTATCTCCATCGAGGGCTGGAAGACCTTGTGGGCTTACTGCGCGGGCGGCGTATATTCCTCCGCGGATGATTACAAGTATGGGTTTGACCCGCTCAACAACGGCGATGTTGCGGTTTCTACTTACTATTCCAGCTCCCTGTACGGCAAGATCGATGCGGCGGCGGAGACCTCTGAGCATCCTCTCACTGACTGCTGGGCGCTGGTGGATATCGAGGACGGCACCTACTATATCGCGGAGTACATAGGCATTCTGGATAAGGCAGGACGTACCGATGAGGAAACTGAGGCGGTGAAGGCCTTTGCGGAATGGTTCGGCTCTGCGGAAGTGCAGGCGGCCTGGGCGGAAGAGTTTGACTCCTTCCCCTGCAACACAGAGGCTGCGACCCTGGTTTATGGCGAGGATATTCCTGAAATTTACACCATCAAGAACTTTGCGCTGACCACAGTGGAAGGCACGGATATGACATACGCGGCCTATGTGGCGGCTCATTCCAGTGAGTGGACCAATATTCAGACCAATCTGGGCTTCTTCTGGGCGGATGCGGACTCTGCGGTAGCGGAGCCTGACTGGGAGAATCTTGACTGGGCTACATTGACACAATCAGCGGAATAAGTGATTTGAAAAGACAGGTGGCGGGTCTTCATTGGCCCGCCATTCTTTTTAAAAAGAAACTGCCGTCAGGCGCGGGAGAAAAGAAATGATCAGGTTAAATGACATCGTGGTAAAGTTTGGAGATTTTACCGCCTTACACAATATCAATGTACATGTGAAGGAAGGGGAGTTTTTTACCTTTCTGGGGCCTTCCGGCTGCGGCAAGCCCACCATGCTGCGCACAATCACCGGCTTTATCGAGCCTGAGTCCGGGTCTGTCTTTGTGAAAGACAGGGATATTACTCATGTACCTATTGAAAAAAGAAACATCGGCATCGTCTTTCAGAGCTATGCACTGTTCCCGACCATGACGGTGTATGATAATATCGCGTTTGGTCTGAAGGTACAGAAGCTGAAAAAGCAGGAGGTGGACACAAAGGTCCGGGAGATCGCCAGAAAAGTGGATTTGTCTGACGAGCAGCTGAATAAGGCTGTATCCCAGCTTTCCGGCGGTCAGCAGCAGCGTGTGGCCATTGCCAGAGCCCTTGTCACCAATCCCAGCATTATCTGTCTGGAT
>JAJQGR010000014.1 GCA_021200345.1 Lachnospiraceae bacterium
AAATATAGCAGTCGATCAGGTCAGGATCCGTTACATTATAAAAACCTCTGTAGGCGACTTCCAGAGCGAAGCGCGTTTTTTTCAGATCTTCAAGGAGACTGTCTTTTGTTTCCGGGGCAAGGGAACCCTCGGCGGGTACCACTGGCGGCTGCCGAAATATAGTCTTCATTCTGTTCACCTCACTTTTTTTCATGGAAACTGGATTGGTTCCATGTATCCAGTATAATAAAAATATGGCAAAAGTATACATAAACCCGTCCAAAAAGTATGACATGTCGGCTTTGAAAATTGTCTTTTGAAATAAAAAACATGGTAAAACTGCCGTTTCATGACGATTGTTAATGTTATATGAACTTTTATTGTCTAAACTTCCGAAAATGCAGAAATTCGGCAAATTCACTGGACATTCATCATTCTTTTGCTATAATGACATCACTTCCATTCATTCTGACAATATTTCCGGCGTCTCATGTATGATATATGACACGCAATCCAAAACTGGTCCTGTATGAGCCGGATCAAATTTTTGCAGCCAGAATCTGTGATTACTGGAGCAATCAGAAGGGCTTTCCCTTTGAGATTGCCTGCTTTTCGAATTACGAGAAGTGGCGCAGCGCCTATCCGAAGATGACAGCGGATGTGTGGCTGATTGATTCCAGTATCGCCGAAGAGATGCAAAGAGAAGGCCTTTCGGGCAGAGTGCTTATATGGACCGATGATGAAAGTCAGGAGACTGCAATCTATAAATATCGAAGCGCTGACATACTAATGCAGACGCTGAAAGACTGCCTTGACGCCACGGGAACATCCGTGGCCGCAGACCAGGAACAGATCTGTGTTATCGGCTTATATTCCCCCATGAAGTCGGTACTGCAGACAGTAATGGGCATGGAAATTGCGCGGCTGCTGACCGCTTTTGGGCAGGTGCTGTATCTTCCGCTGTCAGGCTTCTGGGCGATGAAGGATTTGCAGACTGATTACTATTCTAAAGACATATCAGATTTTATGTATTTTCTTGCAGGATCTGAGCAACAATCCACTGTATTTATTCAAAATTACATATTGGAGCGGGAAAGTATTGAGTTTCTGGCTGCTGTTGATAATCCGGACAGTCTGCGGACAATCGCGGCAAAAGAATGGCTCGACTTTCTTGACTTCTGGAAAAAATCGGGCAGATATCAATATGTGATTCTGGATATTGGACCTGAAATCTGTGAAGTACCAAAGCTTTTGCAGGGATGCATCAAAATATTTTCTGTCGCAGGGAGTAACAGTATCTGTGATGGAATATGGCGGCAGTATGAGCAGTATCTGGAAGCCACCGGGAACTTAAGCCTGATGTCCCGGACGGAGCGGGTTCATCTGCCGGAGGGGCGGGAGGATTTTGGCTGTATGGAGACCACGGATTATAAGAGTCGTCTTGCCAGAGAGCTTCTCTCCGGGGCCGGCCTGATATGAGTGACCGGATCGAAGAATTGAAAAAGCGGATTCGTGAATGCGCCATGGAGCGGCTGAAGCGTCAGGAGGAGATGGAGGATGAGGCGGTATTTTCGCTGATTCAGGAGACGGCGTTTACCTTTGCTCCTTTTCGCGCCATGCTTCCGGGGGAGAAGGAACAGCTGTGCCGGGAGGTTTTTAACAGCATCCGGGGACTGGATATTCTGGATCAGCTTTTGAACCGGGAGGATATCTCCGAGATTATGATCAACGGATACGATCATATTTACGTGGAGCGGGAGGGCAGGATCGAGCGCTGGCCCGGGCGGTTTGAGAGCGAGGAGCGCTATTATGACATTATCCAGCAGATGGTGTCCGCGTGCAATCGTATGGTTAATGGAGCCAGTCCTATCGTGGATGCCAGACTTGCAGACGGTTCCAGGCTTCATGTGGTGCTGCCGCCGGTGGCTCTCGACGGGGCGGCGGTGACGATCCGGCATTTTAAAAAGGCTGCCTTTACGATGGAGGACCTGGTGAGGATTCAGAGTATTTCCGAAGAATGCGCCGAATTTCTGCAAAAACTGGTGGTGGCCAGATACAATATTTTTATCAGCGGGGGGACCGGTTCAGGGAAGACCACTTTTCTGAATGCGCTTTCAGCCTTTATTCCGGAGGATGAACGGGTTGTCAGTATTGAGGACAGTGCGGAACTGCGGCTTCAGCATATTCCCAATCTGGTCCGGCTGGAAACCCGGATGAGCAATGAGAAAGATTGTGTGCCCGTCAGTATGCGAAGTCTGCTGAAAGCGTCTCTGAGAATGAGGCCGGACCGAATTGTGGTGGGGGAGGTCCGGGGAGAAGAGTGCGTGGATATGATTCAGGCGATGAATACGGGTCAGGAGGGGAGCCTGTCTACTGGTCACGCCAATTCCGGCAGGGATATGCTGGCCCGTCTGGAAACCATGTTTCTGATGGGGCTGGAGATTCCACTGGAAGCAATCAGGAGGCAGCTTGGATGTATCGATATCATAGTCCATTTGGGAAGACTTCGGGACAGAAGCAGGCGAGTACTGGAGGTTTGGGAGATTCTGGGATATTGGGATCAGGAGGTGCAAATGCGGCTGCTGTATCAGTTCGAGGAGGAAGGGGAGCGTAATGGCAAAATATACGGAAGTCTCAGAAAAGTGGGAATGCTTGCAAAGACGGATAAGCTGGCCATGGCGGGCTTCGGAGTATCTTCCCAGGCTGTCTCAAATGAGGCGCCTTAGCTGGCTTTTGGAGGGGGTGGTGATTGCCGGAGCGCTTGGATATTTCTTTTATCGCAGCGTGATTGGTTTTATGGTGCTGCTTCTGGCTGTGCCGCCGTTATATTTGTGGCAGCAGCGGGAATATCTGGAGAATGTAAGAATGCAGATCACTTTGGGATTTAAGGAGTGGCTGGTATATCTGAAGAGTGAGCTTCAGGCAGGGTACAGCCCTGAGCAGGCGGTGCTCAGAGTGCAGATACCATTTTGCTCTTATATTGGGGAGAAGCATCCTCTGTGTCCTGGTCTGTATAAAATTTCTGCAGGGCTTAAGCTGCATCAGCCCCTGGAGAGGCTTTTGGCGGAGTACGGTGCTGACAGTGGGATTTCGTACATTGCCGGATTTGCGAGGACATTCGCCATTGTCAAGCAGCGGGGAGGCAGTATGTCTGAAACCCTGGACGGGAGCATTCGTCTGATCTGCGAGAGAATTGAGACGGTGCAGGAAATTGAAAGTGTGATTTCAGCCAAAAAGCTGGAACATAAATTTATGTGCATTATTCCCTTTGGAATCCTTCTGTTTGTAGGCAGAACTGCGCCGGGCTATTTTGATACACTGTACCATAACCTGACGGGAATTGCGGTTATGACAGGGGCGCTGGCGGTTTATTTGTTCAGTGTGGTGCTGGGGGAAAGAATGACAAAGGTGGACTTATGAGCAGATGGATGGAGAAGCTGGCAGAACATCTGTATGAAAAGCTGAGAGAATCCAGAATATTTGATTTTATGGCTCCGCTGCAGCATCGCAGAAAAATTGAATTCAGAGGAATGGA
>JAJQGR010000077.1 GCA_021200345.1 Lachnospiraceae bacterium
GGCCAGCAATGACACGCTCTATACTGTACTGGACGCCATAGAAGCGTATTTGAATAAAAACGGCTGCGAGAAATCAATACAGACTCAGATTCTGATCGCTGTGGAGGAGCTTTATGTCAATATCGCCAGCTACGCATACGGAGGAGATACCGGTGAGGCTGTGGTTTCCATGGATGTGTCCGGTGACCCGAAGCGCTGCAGAGTGACCCTGATGGACAGAGGAATTCCCTATAATCCCCTGGAGAAGGAGGATCCGGATATTACCCTTTCCGCCCAGGAGAGGGAGATCGGGGGGCTGGGAATCTTTATGGTAAAACAGACGATGGACCAGGTAGAATACAGGTACGAGAACGGCTGCAATATCCTTACCATCGAAAAGGGCATTGAGGAAGAAGGAGGAGAGAAATGATAACCACAGGCCCCATGGCCGGGGAGGGGAAGAAGAAAGACTCCGGACCCTTGCTTTCTCCCCCGGAAGATGATGAAATGGATGAATACATGGAGTGGAAGAGAACGCCTTACCTGAATGAGGCAGGGAGTGTTTTCGACAAAACCCCCTTCGATGGCATCAATACCGCTGAAAGTATTTTTAACAGGCAGGCTGTTTTTAAGAAAATGGGATGATGATACCAGATAAAGGAGCGAAGCAATGAATATTAACGCCATTTTTGCCGGACAGGATCAGGAGAAGCCTTTCGACAGCTATGAACAGTATATGGAGTATCTTTTCAGCTGTGTCAATGAGGCCATGAACCGCTATCTTTCAGGCATGAAAAAAATATACGCTACAGGCCAGGGCGGTTACAAAAATGTGCTCTATCCGGATCTGGAGGTGGCTCATGATACCTGTCTGGATAAGATTGACCAGTTTGTAGGCCGGCAGACGAAGAGCGCAGCGGATGAAGAGACAGGTTGGGAAAATACTTCCGGGGACGGGAAAGAAGCGGGAGAAAAAGACTGGAGCCTGGAGGATCAGGAACTGCTGGATCTGTTTGCGGATTTCTCCATGGCAAATTCTGACGGGTCAGAGCCCGTTGACCAGTCTGAGACCGTGCCGGCGCAGACCATGGAAGAGATGATTGATTACATAAATGTCCGGGCGGCTCTATCTGTTGAACAGGGAATCAGCCTCCCTTTCCATGATATCTGCAGACGCCTGAAGTTTGAGGATTTTACTGTTTTTTGCCTGGCATGCAGTATTCTGGCCTCCACACAGACCGATTACGCGGGAATTTTCCAGGTGATCAATGAAAACGGCAGCCTGTCCGCCCCCACCATAGAATCCGCGGCCAAACTGTACTATGGCAGCCGCTTTTCCATTACCGGAGCCTATGGAGATATGTCGGTATGCCTGGAGCAGCTTCTGCCGCTGTTAAATCTGCGCGTCTCAGGCAGCATGCCTTTTTCTACAGTGGTTTCTCCGGACAAAAGGGTGATCGATTTTCTCTTTGGCAAGAACCCGCTGCGTCTGGATGAGAATTATATCCGGTTCTTCCAGATGCTGACCAGGGAAGGGGAGCTGGATCCTATTCTGGCAAATGAGGGAGTCCTGGAAGCACTGGAAATTTCCTACGGGGAGGGTGTGAGAGTTTTCTCCATCTTTGGGGATGAGGGCAGCGGCCGGAAATTTTTTATCAGGCATTTCTGCAGACGGCACGGGTTGCAGGCCATTACCATCAACTGCAAAAAACTGTTTGTCTATGACTTTGAATTTGTAAACCGGGCCCTTTGGGCGGTGATCAGGGAGTGCATTCTGATCGGCGCCTGCTGCTGTCTGGATGATTTAGGCTATCGGGAAGAGGAAAAGGAAAAATTCATCGGATACATGGATCTGGCTTTTTCCAGCCTGACCCGCCATGGCGTGCTCTGTTTTGCCCTGAGTAAGGAAAAGCTGTCCATGAAAGAGATGACGAAAGAGGAATTCACGGAGCTGGAGCTTCCCACCCCTTCCAATCAGGAGAGGGAGGACTGCTGGAGGTATTACGCGAAGGACTATTCTCTGGCTCAAGAAGTGGATCTGGCGGAAATGGCTACCAAGTTTCTCTTTACGCCGGGAAAGATTAAGGCGGCCCTTCATCAGGCCAGAAGCTACGCCGTCATGGATAAGGACATTCTGATTCCCAGGAGCACCCTGTTTAAGGGCTGCAATAATCAGATGAGTTCTGAGCTGACCCAGAAGGCCACCCGCGTCAAGGCCAATTTCGGCTTTGAGGACATCGTCATGAATAAGGATCAGCGGGAGACACTTGAACATGCGATTGACCAGATGACCTACCGCAAGCAGGTCTACGACAACTGGAATTATACGAAAAAATACCCCTACGGCCGTGGCCTTTCCATCCTGCTGTTCGGGGCGCCCGGCACCGGCAAATCTATGTGTGCCCAGGTCATTGCCCATGAGCTGAATCTGGAGCTGTACCGCGTGGATCTGTCCAAGGTCATCGACAAGTATGTGGGTGAGACAGAGAAATCCATCTCCATGATTTTCAGGGAGGCCAAAAAGTGCAATGTGGTGCTGTTCTTTGATGAATGCGACACCCTTTTTGCCAAGCGTTCCGATGACGGAGGCTCAAACCAGTCGTCCAACAACAATAAGACGGCTTTACTGCTGCAGGAGGTGGAAGCCTACGACGGAGTATCGGTGCTTGCCACCAATTATAAGCATAATATTGACCCGGCCTTTTTCCGCCGGATGAAATATATCGTGGAATTTCAATTCCCTGACGCGGATACCAGGGAGATGCTCTGGAAAACCACCATCCCCAAGGGAACACCGCTGGGGGAGGATGTGGATATCCGTTTCCTGGCGGAAAGATTTGAGTTTGTGGGCGGCAATATCAAAAACTGCATCCTGAACGCGGCCTTTCTGGCGGCGGCGGACGGGGACGGTCAGGAGGTCTGTATGAAGCATTACCTGCAGGCCATCCGATATGAGTTTGTGAAAACCGGCAAGGTGTTCACCCGCTCCGATTTTGAGCCTTACGCGTCCCTGGTTGGACTTTAATAGGAGAAAGCGTCAATGTTCACGGATTGTTCCGTACCCGCATCATCCTGCGGAAAATCCGGAATGCAGTCAATTTAGGAGGATACGATTATGTGCGATACGCAGAATTTAGGGGAGAACGCCCCGCAGCAGCTGCAGGAACAGCCTCAGCAGCAGGCAGTCATTCAGACACAGCACGAAGAACAGATACAGATGATTCAGGAGCAGGTGCAGGCCCCGGTACAGGTGCAGGCCCCCGTGCAGGAGGAGACTCCCGAGCAGAGGCAGGAGCGGCTGCGCCTGGAGGAGGAGCTGCGCCGGGAAAGGGAGGAAAGGCTCAGACGGGAGGAGAGAATCCGCCGGGTCCGGGAGAGAAGCCGGGTGCTCTTACCGGAAAAGACCATCCAGGCCGGATCCTACGCGCACCGCTCCTCAGAAAACCACTGCGCAACCAAGCGCAGGGTGAAAAGTCATATGATTGGTTCGTCGCTTCGCACAAAGCGAAAGAACGCCGAAGCCCTGGAACAGG
>JAJQGR010000017.1 GCA_021200345.1 Lachnospiraceae bacterium
CATTAGAAGAACATTAATCCCCCCAAAAAAGTTATTTTTTCATTTGGAAAGAAAACGTACTGCCTCTTCCTGGCTTACTTTCCACGGAAATTTTCCCATCATGAAAGGCGGCAATCTCCTCCACCATAGCCAGACCCAGTCCGTTTCCGCTTCCGGTGCGGGAAGCGTCCGCCTGATAAAATCGATGGAAAATATTCGGCAGATCCTCCGCGGCGATGCCAATTCCGTCGTCCTGCACAGACAACATAATCTCATCTTCCCCGGATGTCAGGGACACCTGGATATGTCCGCCCGGTTTTCCGTAACGGTAGGCGTTGCTGATCAGATTGGAGAGAAGCCTGGTCAAAAGCTCCCGGTTGCCGCTGCAATATACCTCCGGCTCCACTTCCCAGGTAAGTGTGATCTCCTTCTCCCCAATCAGCGCCATATCCTGACATACGCTGTCCGTCAGTTCAGACAGATCCAGGCTTTCTTTGGCATACCGCTCGGGCTGCAGCTTGAGCCGGGTGAAATCCAGCATACTGTTGATCATACGGTTCATTTTGCGGCCCTGTCGCCAGACCACCCGCAGAGCATCTTCATATTCTTCCGATGTACGCTCCTGCTCCAGAGTAAGCTCGCACTGCGCGTTGATAACGGCCACCGGGGTACGCAGCTCATGGGAGGCGTCAGAGACAAACTGCTGCTGGGTGTGGAAAGAGGTTTCCAGCCGGGCAAACATCTCATTGAACTGCTCTGAGAGCCGGTGCAGTTCATCATTTCCCTCCCCCAGTTCAATACGTTTTTTTAAATCATCTCCCTGCCTGATCTGCGCCGCGGTATCCGCCATCTGTCGAAGCGGGCGAAGCATGCGACCGGCAATCAGATAGCCGCCGATGATGGCAAATATGACCAGACTGGGAAGCAGAATCAGAGAATACCGGGAAATGTCGGTCATCTCCGCGTCACCCTGATGTTCAGAGACTACGCCGCGAAGCCACAGCTCCTGAAGCCCTTCCGTTTCCGGTTTCCTGTCAAAAACATAATACAGTGTGCCGTTTACTGTGATTCTCTGCACCTGCGAATCTGTAAACTCCAGGCCGGCCGTCTCCAGAATGATGGGATTTTCTCCATAAATCAAATCACCGTCCGAGCTGCACAGAGAAGTATAAACACCGTTAACCTGATCAAGAAAGTCATCGTCTATCTCAATATAACCGTCTCCATAGCGGACATAATAATCCACGTCACTGGTCAGACCCGCCATGTCTGCAAAGGAATAATATTCCACCTCGTCCACATTGCTCTCCACAGTCTGTATCAGATTGTCACGGATGGTTTTCTGAATGATCTGGCCGCTGACAGAAAGAATCACCAGGTAAGTCAGGGCCACCACCAGGATTAATACTACGGAAAACCAGAGCGTAATCTTTAACCGGATAGATAATTTTTTCAAAGGATGACTCCTTTCTTTTCCCTGTCATGAGAACACATTCGCCCGGAAAACTATTCTTCCCGGATCACATATCCTCTGCCGCGCACCGTATGAATCAGCTTCCGCTCCCGGCCGTCGTCAATCTTGCGGCGCAGATAGCTGATATACACATCCACCACATTGGTGCCGCCCTCATAGTCATAATTCCAGATATGATCCTCAATTTTTTCCCGGGAAAGAATCATACCCGCGTTGTGCATCAGATATTCTAACAGCGCGTATTCTCTGGCGGAAAGAGCGATCTCCTCTCCCCCGCGGGTCACCCGTTTGGCCGCGCAGTCCATGACCAGATCTCCCACCGCCAGTTCATTTCCCGCACTGCCGTGAGATGTGCGTATCAAAGCCCGGATCCGGGCAGACAGCTCCTCAAAGGAAAAGGGTTTGACCAGATAATCGTTAGCTCCGCTGTCCAGCCCTTTCACCCGGTCCGATACAGAATCCCGGGCAGTCAGGAAAAGCACCGGCGTCGTCTTTCCCGCATTTCTCAGGGAAGAAAGCACCGCATAGCCGTCCGCCCCGGGCATCATAATATCCAGGATCACCGCGTCATAATCCGTAAAGGACAGATCATCCATGGCTTCCTTTCCGTCAAAGCAGCTGTCCACGCTGTAACCCTCAGAAGTCAGTTTTTGCGTAATAATACGGTTTAAATCCCGCTCATCCTCCGCCAGTAATATTCTCATTCTATGCCTCCCAGTGAATGATCTTATCAAACAGCTCCGTCATGTTTTCTTTTGTGGCGCCGTATTTGTGGTCCGTTTTGTCATAATCTGACAGAAAATAAGTCGTCGTGCCAACGCCGCTGTGAATATAGGTAACCAGCGGTACCAGATTGTACTCGTAACTGACACTTCCGTCAGTTATGGTAATCGTGATCTTTGCCATGCCGCCCAGCATTCTTTCCATCTGATTCTGATAGGAAGTAAAATTCCCCAGGGAATAATAAACCAGCATCTGGTGCCCGTCCTCCCGGCTGAGCAGCTCGTAGGGCTGAACCACGTGGGGATGGGTGCCGATCACAATGTCCACACCCTCCTCCAGAAAAATCTCCGTCCATTTCTCCTGAAAGGAATCCGGCCGGTAAGAATATTCTGTTCCCCAGTGAGGCAGCACCACCACAATGTCCGCCAGCTCTCTGGCCCTGCGGATATCATCCCTCACCTTGTCCTCATCATCAAAAGTGTTCACAGTATAGGAGCAGGGCGCCGTCAGACCGTTGGTTCCGTAGGTATAATTCAGAAACGCAAAGGTAACGCCGTTTTTCTCCATGGTCGGAATGACTGACGCGGACTCTTCATCCGTATAAATCCCGATGGCCAGCACCTCTTTATCCGCGAAATAACCGATCGTGTCGTTAATCCCCGTCATTCCCTTGTCCAGACTGTGATTCGTCGCCAGCTGCACCACATCAAAACCGGCCTCAATCAAAGCATCCCCGATGCCGGTGGGAGAGCCAAACCGCGGATAGTCGCTGTACTGCTCCCGGTCATTGACGAAAACCGTCTCCTGATTGATGATGGCAATGTCCGCCTCACCGATAACGTCGCTGACATTTTCAAACATAAAGGAATAGTCACAGCCCGCAGCCTGTGCGTAATTGTAAAAGCCGCTGTGAATCAGGTCGTCGCCCACGGCGCACAGAGTCACCGTTTCAATCTCCGGCGTAACCTCAGCGTCTGATCCCTCCATTCCTGCTTTCTGCTCACCGGAAGCCGGCACTTCTGTTCCTGCCCCGACCTCATCAGAAGCCGGCGCTTCTGTTCCTGTTTCGCCCTCATCGGAGGCTGACCTCACCGCCTCCCCGGCAGACAGACCCGGCGCTTCTTCCACTTGCGCGGACGCCGGAACCGCCTGATCCACTGTTCCGCAGCCAGACAGCGACATGGCAAGGATCGCTGTCAGTATCCATAGTTGCTTCCTCATAAGAAATTCCCCCACAGGATGATCGGATGGATCACCCGTTACCTTTTTACAGTGAATGACAAACAGCATGTTTCGCTCATTTTAACATACTTTCCCAAATATGTGA
>JAJQGR010000237.1 GCA_021200345.1 Lachnospiraceae bacterium
CCTGCAGACTGATCCAGAAGCGGGTCATACGATAATCGGTAATAGGAAGCTCTGTGCCGCCGTTTTTAATGATATCATGAAATTTGGGAATAATGGATCCCCGGCTGCCGGCCACGTTGCCGTAACGCACAATGGCAAAGCTGATGTCTTTATTTCCCGCATAAGCATTGGCCGCAATGAAAAGCTTATCACTGACCAGCTTGGTTCCTCCGTACAGATTCACCGGATTGACTGCCTTGTCCGTGGAGAGGGCAATCACTTTCTTTACTCCGCGGTCCAGCGCAGCCTCAATGACATTCTGAGCTCCATGAATATTGGTTTTAATAGCCTCATTGGGATTGTACTCGCAGGCGGGTACCTGTTTTAAGGCTGCCGCATGTACCACATAATCCACGCCCTCAAAAGCCCGGTAAAGCCTGTCCTTATCCCGCACATCGCCAATAAAGAAGCGCAGTTTGGAAGCATACTCTGCAAATTCCCCCTGCATGATAAACTGTTTGAATTCATCTCTGCTGTAGATGATGATTTTCTTTGGGTTGTAGTGGGTCAGCACGTATTTTGTAAATGCTTTGCCGAAGGATCCTGTGCCTCCGGTGATCAGAATTGTTTTGTTGTTTAACATAGTGGTCCTCTCATTTATCGTTTTCTGTATTTTACATAACTTCATGCCGCTGTCGGAACAGACGATGGATTTTCTGGCCCGTTTCGCTGTGCGTTAAATTTCATACAATTTCTCGCTTTGCACCGATGCACAGAGGCACTCACTCAGAAAAATCCATCGTCCATTCCTCTGTGCAGGCACCCCAGCATTATAAGTCCTGCTATATTTTATACCAGTCTAACACTTTGTAAAACGCCCGGATCACATCCTCCACATCCTGATCCGTCATTGCCGGATATAATGGGATGCTCAGGAAGTTCTCATATGCCGCCTCCGCTTTCGGACACAGTCCCGGCTCATAGCCAAGCTTCCGATAATAGGGGAAAGTGTAAACAGGAATATAATGCACATTACATTGTACATTCTCTGCCGCCAGCGCGTCAAATATTTCTTTTCGTCCGGCCTTTAATTTTTCCGGCTTTAACTGCACAATGTACAGATGTCTTGTAGTGTCAGACTGGGGGATTTCTTTCTGGACAAAGATCTCCTCTCTGTCCGCGAAAGCGCGATTGTAGCGGGCCACAATCTCCCTGCGACGGCTTTTGAACCGCTCAATTTTATGAAGCTGGCTCTCTATCAAAGCCGCCTGAAAATCCGTGATGCGGTAATTGTAGCCCAGATCTACCATCTGATAATACCAGCCGCCCTCGCTCTTCTGATCCATCAGGGACTGATCCCTGGTGATACCGTGGGTGCGGAACAGGCTCAGTTTCTCATACAGCTTCGGATCACTGGTCATAACCGCGCCGCCTTCGCCGCCGGTCACTGTTTTCACCGGATGGAAACTGAAAGTGGTCATGTCCGCCAGACTCCCTACGGGCGCTCCGTTGTATGTGCTTCCGATAGAGTGAGCCGCGTCTTCAATGAAGATCAGGTTGTGCTTTTCGCAGATCGCCCGGATTCTCTCAATCTCCACCACCTGGCCGGTAAAGTCCACCGCCACCACGGCTTTGGTGCGGGGCGTGATCTTGCGCTCGATCTCTTCCGGGTCAATATTATAGGTGTCCGGATTGATGTCCGCGAACACAGGTCTGGCGCCGCAGTACAAAGCACAGTTTGCACTGGCGGCAAAGGTCATGGGCGTGGTGATCACCTCATCCCCGGCGCCGATTCCTGCCGCCAGACAGGCGATATGCAGCGCCGCGGTGCCGTTGGAGACAGCCACACAGTATCTGGCGCCGGTCAGATCGCACAGGGCGCGCTCCAGAGAGGAGATGGCAGGACCGCAGGTCAGGGTATCGCTTTTCAGGACTTTGACTACGGCTTCAATGTCGTCGTCCTCGATGCACTGGTGGCCGTAAAAGATTTTTTTATTTCTTATGGGGGTGCCGCCATGGATGGCGGGCAGCTCGCTGTTTTGCATAATGATTCTCCTGCTTTATGGCAATTTTCATTTCAACGGACTCGTAACTGTATTTTACAGGACGTTTCACTCAATACCGCGGATTTTCATAGTCATATTATGAATTTTCCGGGTGAATTTCGGTGCAATGGCAAACAATAACAAATATAGTTTATTCTTCTTGGTTAAATACGGATTCTTCAGCGTCTGAAAAATATTCCCACGCACGTTTTTGCAGATATTCCGGTACACCTCATTGTCCAGACGCATCTGCTCCACCGGAATGTGCAGCAGGTAGTCCAGCCGCTGATACTGGCCAAAGCGCTCCGCAGTACAGGTCAGAGACGGCCAGTGCTTCTGCACCAGTATAAGAGCCAGGTCCGCGTTATCCACATTGTCCGCAAACACTCTGGAAAACTGATTCCTTGTGATTTTACGGGTATTGCTTTCCGGCCGATAAAACACATGATAACACTGCTTTGGCAAAGACACAATACCTTTCATTTCACAAAGAAGCTGAATCATCACATGAAAATCCTCGTTCAACGCCCCCTGGGGAAACTTTCTGTTGTCAAACAGGCTTCTATGCACCAGCTTGGTACAGAAAGAGCAGTCCCCCCGGTGCATCAGAAGCTCCCGCATAAAATCCTCTGAGGGAATAAAAACAGTCTCCTGCGGCGGCTTGCAAATATCAGGAAGCCTCTCCCCTGATGGGGCCACCTCATCCCGGCCGACCTGAGCTATCTCACAGCCATACTGCTCCACAGCCTCCATCAGAAGCTCATACATATCCTCCGAAATATAATCATCGCTGTCCACAAAGCCAAGATACTCTCCCCGGGCCTTCTCAATTCCCAGGTTTCTGGCGCTGGAAGAGCCGCCATTTTCCTTATGGAACACCTGAATCCTTGAATCCTCCGCAGCCAGCTCATCACACAACGCTCCCGTGCCATCCGTGGAACCGTCATCCACCAGAATAATCTCCAGATTCTCATACGTCTGAGCAATGACAGAGCGTACACACCGGGGAAGATATTCTTTAATATTGTAAACCGGCACAATCACCGAAATCAACTGTTTTTCCATTCAGATTCCCTTACACCCGGCTCATCGGCCCGCTCTCATACTCCGGCATCGTCTCCCCCCGAAGCTCCGCTTCAATACATGCATATATCCGCTGCGCCGCTGTCTCCGCGTTCCACTCCTCGTCAATGGTTCGGTATGCCGCCCTCCCCATCTGCCTCAGTCTTACGTATCCCGGCTCCCGCAAAAGCCCCGTCAGCTTTTTGACAGCCACATTGATCCTGCCCGCAGGATACAGGATCCCGTTCCCCCCATCCCTGATCAGACAGGGGGCCGCCCCCATAGCCCGGTCCGCGGTTACCACACAGCCGCTGTTCATGGCCTCGTTGATCACCGCTCCCCAGCCCTCTTTCCTGTCGCTGGTAGCCAGATACACATGGCTTTTCTC
>JAJQGR010000060.1 GCA_021200345.1 Lachnospiraceae bacterium
ACCTTTTCCGACATTTCGACCAGTGTCTTTTTTAAGTATGCGTCCAATTGTCCGAAATATTCCAGATGGTCCAGATGCTTTGCAATCATCCGGTATTCCGCCTTCAGCGCATTCAGCTTTTCCTCATCGGTATCGTACTCTTCCAGCCGCCGCTCGTGTGTAAAAATATAGAATGGCAGCAGGAATAATAGATTCTTCTTCAGTAATTCCTCCAGCGAATAGCTTTGCATTTTGATCGCCGGAACTTCATAAGTAAGGGCTTTGTCCTGAAATCTGATGCGGATGTACAGATTATCAGGAGTGTTTCTTGTGCTTCGCAGATACAGGATCGCACAGTTGGGGATTTCCACTTCCAGGGTATCTCCGGTCACATTCCCCTCGTCCAGCGCAGTCTGGGTGGAATACTCAAAAATTCTCACCAGCATACTGCTGTCCGGGTTTGTCTGGCATTCAAAAAGGTACTTCTTTGTTTCTGCCCCGGTAATGGAAAAACTGGAATCTGTGACGCGCTTATCTGCCCCGCCGTCCTGCCGGTTAAGATAGTGGATGTTGGGTGAAAACACGATCTTTTCCTTGCCCGTAAACCTCTCGCCAAACACTTCATTGATGAGAGGAATAAGTAACGGGCTGCAGTCATTGGTCAGCGTGCGGAACACGTCGTCATATGGAGTACCATGATGTACTCCAGCGCTCTTGTCGGCTCCCTCGGCCATTGGCATCACCGCCTTGTCTGTAATGTCGCCAGCTGCGGCGCACTTTTCTGGAGTACAGATTTATACTAACACGGAGCGACAAAATCCGCAAGGTAAAAAGGAAAATCCATTTTGCAAAGAATAGTAACCTCGAAAAATCCAAAGCCGCGATACTGCCTTGACAAATATTGCAGTACGGCGGTATAATCAGTCATAGCTTATGACTTGAGAGAGCAATTGGAAGAAAGGGGAATGTCCGGAAGTGGGAACGTATTTGAATCCAGGAAACAGTGGTTTTCAAACCATTACGAATGGTATATATGTGGACAAAACCGGACTGATCGACTACGTTAACAGTACGATTAATACACCTTTGAAATTGACCTGTTTCAGTCGCCCGCGCCGCTTCGGAAAGTCGTTTGCCGCTAAAATGCTTTGCGCATATTATGATAAAGGCTGTGAATCTCGTTCACTTTTTGAGGGACTGGAGATATCGCATAAAAAGTCTTTTTGGGATGGTTTAAATAAGTATGACGTAATTTATCTGGATATTACGAGATTTATTTCCCGGTCAAATAACAAAGGAGATAATGTTGTATCGGATATGCAGCTGGCAGTTATTGAGGAACTGAAAAAGGCTTTCTCTGACTGTATTAATGAAAACGAGACTTACCTCCCGGACGCGCTTCTGTCTGTCAGCCATGAAATAAATGGACAATTTATTATCATCATAGATGAGTGGGATGCCCTGTTTCGCGAGGCAAAAAATGACGAAAAACTGCAAAAGGAATATGTACAGTTGCTTCGCGGTCTTTTTAAAGGGGGAGTTGCGACAGACAAAACCATAGCCGCAGCATATATGACCGGCATCCTCCCAATCAAAAAGTATGGGACGGAGTCTGCACTGACGGATTTTGTTGAGTATACAATGACAAATCCGGCAAAACTGGCAAAGTATGTGGGTTTTACTGAGCCGGAGGTGAAGAGTCTTTGCAAGGCACATCACATGGATTACGAACAGATGAGTTCGTGGTATGATGGATACTCGTTTAACAGAATTCAGCATGTATATAATCCTAACTCTGTGATGAAAGCGATAAATAATGAGGAATTCGCCAATTACTGGACGAGTTCTGAAACGTATGAATCACTGAAAAATTATATCAGTATGAATTTTGATGGATTAAGGGATGCTGTCCTTTCCATGCTGGGAGGAAAGCGTGTAAAAGTTGCGGTCAGTACTTTTCAGAATGATATAACATCGTTTAAAAACAAAGATGATGTTCTTACGCTTTTGATCCACCTTGGGTACCTGGGTTATGATTCGAAAACAGGGAAAGCCTTTATACCGAATCAGGAGGTATCAGATGCTTTCGCAGATGCGGTAAAGGGTGATGAGTGGAAAGAGGTGGGTGATTTGCTTCAGAACTCGGAGGGCAAGAAGAATTTATAAAATTATTCCTGAATTTCCACAGGGCAAGGGATTTGCAGATCTGGCATTTCTGCCGCGCAGGGATACAGATAAGCCTGCGATAATTGTAGAATTAAAATATGACAAAAGTGCGGACACCGCAATTCGTCAAATTCATGAGAATCGATATGAGGGAGATTTAAAGAAATACTTTGGAAATTTGCTTCTTGTTGGAATCAGTTATGAAAAGGACGCGAAAGGTCCTGACATGAAAAGGCACAGTTGCGTGATTGAAAGAGTTTAGTTTAGGTAAAATATTACGCTGGTGACAAAAATTACCATAAATTTTATCTTGACGTGAGCGGAAACAGGGGTTAGAATGAGTTGTCTGGTATTTGTGGACAAGTAGAAAGGTGAGTGCTGTGAATGATAAAAAAATGCCGATAGGCATCGATGATTTTCAGAAAATAATCACGCAGGATTTCTACTATATCGACAAGACGGGAATGATCAGAGACTTGCTGAACAACTGGGGAGAGGTCAATCTCTTCACGCGTCCGCGCAGATTTGGCAAGAGCCTCAATATGAGTATGCTCAGGTATTTCTTTGAAATCGGAACGGACAAAAGCCTGTTTGACGGGCTGGCCATTTCGAGAGAAACGAAGCTGTGCGAGCAGTATCTGGGGCAGTTCCCTGTGATCTCCATCAGCCTGAAGACGGCGCATGGCGAAAGCCTGGATGTCGCCAGGAAAGAGCTGGCCACCGTGATCGGAATGGAAGCCATGAGGTTTCAGTTCCTGCTTGACAGTGAGGCTCTGAGCGCTGAGGAAAAGAGATTATACAGTCAGCTGATCGCAGCCGGCAGCACGGGCAATGAGACGTTTGATATGAGTCGGACAGTCATCAGCAGCAGCCTGAAGATCCTTTCCATGCTCCTTTACAAGCATTATGGCAGAAAAGTCATCATCCTGATTGACGAGTATGACGTGCCCCTGGCGAAAGCGAAGGAGCGCGGATACTACAGGGAAATGACCGACATGATCCGGGCCTTGATGGATTCCGCACTTAAGAGCAATGATTACCTTTTCTTTGCTGTTCTGACAGGGTGTCTGCGTGTTGCAAAAGAGAGTATATTCACCGGGCTGAATAACCTGAAGATGTATACTTTGCTTGATGAAAGATGCGATGAGTATTTTGGCTTTACGGATGAGGAAGTCAGAGGGATACTGGATACATGCGGGCTGTCTGAATACTATGAAGTGACAAAGGAATGGTACGAAGGATAGCAGGTTGCCGGTGCGAATGTCTATAATCCCTCGGATGTTATTAACTGGTGTCACCAGCTCCTGACTTAACGGGATAAACCTCCGA
>JAJQGR010000352.1 GCA_021200345.1 Lachnospiraceae bacterium
AAACAGAGCTGCGGCTGTGGAGCAATCAGAAGTTCTGGCTGGGAGATGTGTGCTTTGAGACCAATCGGCCGCTGCACTTAAGCCCTTGCCGCCTGACGGAAATTTTCGGGTTCAGAGAGGAGAAAAGATATGATTTTCCTTATCTGCTGGAGAAAGACGTGAAGGTACCCGTTTGGGTGTTTGGCAAAGCGCCGGCCCGCGGCGACAGCCTGTGGTTTTGCTCTGACGGGCTTCCCAAAGCCGGTACGGAGATGATCTTTTATTTTCAGGCTATGGAGAACCTCCATCGGAATCCCTTTGAAGAAAAGAAAAATAACCCTTTCGCGGATATTCGCTGGGAATGCTATACCAAAGAGGGTTTCGTACCCATGCATGTAAAGGATGATACCGCAGGTTTTTTAGTAAGCGGAGAGGTGCGTCTCAGGCTTCCGCATTCGGAGGCTGTTCCCTGTCCGTTGGTTGCCGGCAATTGTTATGTGATCCGGGCAGTCCTGGACAGAGCGGAGTATGATGTGCCTCCGGAGCTTCTCAATGTGAGCGGGTTTTTGTTTGAGGCCTGGCAGAAGGATACACAGGCGATCTGCCATACTTTCAACCGGATTTCCAGGATTACTCTGAAAAGCAGTCTGTTAAAGCAGGGCTATATCACAGTCTTTGGCAAGGAGGAAAAAGGTTCCTCTTACCGGAAATACACAAGAGGAAGCGTCATTCCCAGACAGGGCCGTTATTATGACCTGAAAGAGGAGGAGGACGGGAGTCTGACCTGGAGCTTTGATCAGGAAAAATACGGTTATGCTCCTCAGAAGCTGAAAAATCCTGTCAAGATCGTAGCTTACAGTGAGCAGATCATGCGTCGTTATGATCTTGGGAAGGTGCTGGGACTGGATGATCAGGTCATAGACCTTCCCATGAACCATGTGGTGCCGGAATCCTTCTGTATTATCACGGAGAGACTGGATGATCAGGGAGTGGAGCTTTATGATTTTGTACGTCCCGGCCGCTACGGCGAGGACGATCTGACTTATGACCTTTTCGAGGATGAGGGGAAGCTTGTCATCCGGGATGGAGGCAGGTTTATCGGGGCCAGGCTTTATATTGGCGCCTACAGTACAAACCGCGGAGAGGAAGGCAATATCCGTGAGGGAAATGTGCTGCTGGGAGAGGAAACAGGGGATGTGGTTTTTTACAATCCGGGCCCGGGAACGGGAGGATGCTTTCAGGAAAATCCTGAACAGGTGAAACAGCGTTTTCTCAAGGATCTGGAAACACCATACACGGCGGTCACGGCCGGGGACTACGAACGGCTTGTGAAAGAACTGCCGGGGCTGTGTATCCATAAAGTGAGAGCCTTTATGGACGAGGCTCATAATACGGTCCGGGTGGCGGTAAAGCCGGCGGTTTTGGAGCCTTTTCCAGAGCTGTCTGAGCATTATCGGAAAATCATTGGCAATTATCTGGAGCAGCGGCGTCTTCTCACTACCAGAATTGAGATCACGGGTCCTGTCTATGTGAAGGTAGATGTGCAGGGAACGGTCTATATCAAACGCCATTCGGAGAACAGTTTGCAGATGATTGAGCAGACAATCCGGGATGCGGTGGACTGTGTGGAATCGGAGAAACGCTTTGGCGAGGCGATCCGTTTTGACCAGGTATTTCATCGCGTTGAGGAGCTGGACTGTGTGGAGTTTGTCTATGAGCTTTCCTTAAAGCCCCGGAATCCGGCGCTGGCAAGGCTCGTGGATTCAGATGTGTTCCCGGCTGAAAACTGTCTTTGCCATGCCGGAGATGTTCAGATAGAAACAGTGACCGGCAGAGGCTGAAACGGGGGAGAACAATGGCTGACAGGAGTATTTATACCATCAGGAAAAATCGTATACCGGATCACTGCTGTCCCGGATTTGTGCCGGCGGGAAATGATTTTCTGCGTACCGATCCTCACGAAGCAGTCCACTATGTGTATCTGAAAGCGGTGGACAGTGGAGCCAACGATTCGGAGTGGGGAAGATTTAAGATTGATCTGAAATCTTCGGAGAATATGATTTTTTATCTGCGGGCTGCCGCTATGAATGAGGATTCCTTTTACCGGGAATCCAGACCGGTAAAAATCCAGGATTTTTTGTGCGACCCGAAGGAAAGCCATACCATCAAAAAAGAATTTTTTAAACGTGTGGGGGCTTTGCAGACGGTGAATTGGACAGATGTCCTGCTCTACGGACTGAAGGGCAGATATCTGTATCTGATGCTGGAGGTTGTGGGGGAGGGAAACTGCAGCTTTTCCGCCGTCACCATCGACAGACAGGGTGACAATTTCATGAATACCTTTCCGGGGATTTATCAGGAGAGGAACAGCTTTTTTCACCGATATATGTCCGTGTTTTCCAGCATGTATTACGATTTCGATGAAAAAATCGACCATTTTGACCAGCTGCTGGATCCTGAAAAATGTCCGGCGTCTCTTTTGCCTGTGTACGCCTCCTGGCTGGGGGTGGATGTGGGAAATGATTTTCTTGATGAGAATATTCTGCGCCCGCTGGTAAAGGAGGCCTACGCGCTGAACCGGATGAAAGGCACAAAGGCAGCGTTGGAGCGGATCGGCGAGATTGTGCTGGGACAGAAGGTACAGGTGCTGGAGCGCAATGTGATGGCGGATTATGTGGAACCGGAGCAAATGAAGGAATTTGAGCGTTTATACGGGGACAGCGTTTATGACGTGACAGTGCTTGTGAAGGGCTCCATCACCCGGCTGGAAGCCTCAAGGCTTCTGTTCCTGATGGAACAGTTTAAGCCGGTTCGCGCCAGGCTGCATATCATCCGGCTGGAACGAAACGGCACGCTGGATCAGTATTCATATCTGGATATGAATGCCGGAATTTTCGACCAGGAGTCAGGTTCGCTGGATAACAGAAAGTCCCTTGACGGGGCGGTTCGGCTGGAAGAATGAAAAAAGAAGCCGTCCGGCGAAAGAGCCAGCGTCCCAGACGGATAAGAGGATGGCCGGAAAGCGGGTTGAATAAGGAGGACAGATGTATATGACGATTACAGAGACCAGACAGGGAGAGACAGTGCAGCTGAATGTGGAAGGGCGGGTAGACACCAACACAAGCCCTCAGCTTCAGAAGAGTATTCTGCAGGCATTTCAGAAAGGAAACGCTGTGGTTTTAAATCTGGAAAAGGTGGATTATGTGTCAAGCTCAGGCCTTCGGGCATTGCTGATCGGCCAGAAAACGGCCAGCTCCAAGGGCGGAAGCATGAAGCTTACTCATGTGTGCGACGCTGTCATGAAGGTGTTTGACATGACCGGCTTTTCCAAGATGCTGACCATTGAATAGCGGAAATGATCAGCTTCGAGCATGTAAAAAAGGACTACGGCGGTTCCTCCGGAAAAGTGTTTGAGGATTTTAACGCCAATGTTTGTCAGGGAGAGCTGATTCTTCTGACAGGGAAAAGCGGCGCGGGAAAAACC
>JAJQGR010000185.1 GCA_021200345.1 Lachnospiraceae bacterium
GAAAAAGACAGATGCAAAACTTTTTTGAATCTGTCTTTTTAGATCTCATATATAGTTCAGATTACTTCTGCTTCACACTCGCACAGCCGTTACAGCTGCTGCACCCGTGGCTGCATCCGGCGCAGCCCCTGCCGGATTTTTTATCTTTCCAGATGCTGCGGACTGCCAGCGCCACGATCACAAGAAGTATAAGTCCGACAATCAGGTTTCCCATTATGCTTTCGCCGTTCCTTTCACAACCGCCTTTTTGCCATCAGCACTGGGCATGGGGCGGAACAACAGGTACACAAAGCCTACTATCAGAGCGATGGCAACGACGGTGAAAATGCCGAAGCCGCACTCGCCGGTGAACAGGCCCATAATTCTGTAAACCACCAGAGAAACACAGTAGGCCAGACCGCACTGATATCCGATGGCGATCCAGAACCACTTCATGTTGTTCATTTCCCGCTTGATGGCGCCCATGGCCGCGAAGCAGGGGGCACACAACAGATTGAATAACAGGAAGGAGTAACCAACCGCGGTGGTGGAGCCGTTGGAGGCAAAGGCCGCCGCCATGTTCTCCCATACGCTGCCGTCGCCGTTGGCGTAGAGGATGCCCAGGGTGCCTACAATATTTTCCTTAGCCACCAGGCCGGTAATGGAAGCCACAGCCGCCTGCCAGTTGCCCCAGCCCTGGGGGATGAAGATCCAGGCAATGGCGTTGCCGATGGCAGCCAGAATACTGTAATCAATCTCATCCTCCGCCAGCATCCTGAAGCCGTCCTCCGCAAAGCCGAAGTAGGTGGTAAACCAGATCACGATGGTGGACAGCGTAATGATAGTGCCGGCTTTCTTAATGAAAGACCAGCCGCGCTCCCAGGTGCTCCTTAAGATCGCGCCGATGGTTGGCAGGTGATAGGCCGGCAGCTCCATGACAAACGGAGCCGGATCCCCGGCGAACAGCCGGGTCTTCTTTAAAATCACGCCGGAGCAGATCACCGCGGCCACGCCCATGAAGTAAGCGCCGGTAGCGATAAAGGGATTTCCTCCTAACAGGGCGCCCACAATCATGGCGATAAAGGGCACCTTCGCACCGCAGGGAATGAAGGTGGTGGTCATGATGGTCATCTTGCGGTCTTTATCACTCTCGATGGTACGGCTGGCCATGATGCCGGGCACGCCGCAGCCCATACTCACCAGCATGGGAATGAAAGATTTCCCGGAGAGACCGAATCTGCGGAAAATCCGATCCAGGATGAACGCGATACGGGCCATATAGCCGCAGTATTCCAGAATGGCAAGTAAGAAGAACAACACCAGCATCTGCGGCACAAAGCCCAGCACCGCACCAAGACCGGCCACAATACCGTCCAGGATCAGGCCGCGCAGCCACTCCGCGTTGCAGTTTATTGCATCCAGCAGACTCTCGATGGCCGCCGGAATGCTGGGAACGAAAATGCCGTAATCCGCCGGATCCGGGGCCTCGTAGCCATACGCCTCCAGCACCGCAGCCGCTTCAACCAGGTCATCATAGGAAGCTTCCTCCTCCAGAACTTCCAGTGTTTCCTCGTCCTCAACCTCATACACGATCTCAGTGCCTTCGCTGTAGAGAGCGGTCAATTCCACAACCGCTGCAGCAGCCGCAGCCGGATCATATTCGTCCGCTTCTTCGTCAATGGCCTCTAAAATCCCGTCAACGCCCGCATCCTCCGCAAAGCCTGTGACAATCTCAGCCGCACCGCCATATTCCTCCGCGACCTCCTCATAGTCCGCCGTACCGATACCGAACAGGTGGAAGCCGTCGCCGAACAGATTGTCGTTGGTCCAGTCGGTAGCCGCCGCGCCGATGGTGCTCATGGCAATATAGTACACCAGGAACATCACCACCGCGAAAATCGGCAGTGCCAGAATCCGGTTAGTGACCACCCGGTCAATCTTATCGGAGATAGTCAGCTTTTCTTTATTAGACGCTCTTTTCGCACATTTGTCAATAATGGATGAAATATAAGTGTAACGCTCGCCGGTGATTACGCTCTCCGCATCATCGTCAAAAGCGTCCTCCACCGCTTTGATCTCGGCGGAGACATCCGGTACCTTCGTCATCTGCGCCGCAATTTTTTCATCGCCCTCCAACAGCTTTAAGGCAAAGAAGCGCTTCTGCGCATCCGCGATATCGCTTCCAAGCTTCGCCTCGATAGAGCTTAACGCGTCCTCGACCTTTTTGTCAAAAGTATGTACTACTTTCTGCGGCACGCCTGCCTTCGCCGCTTCCACCGCCAGGTTGGCAGCTTCGGTCACGCCGGTGCCTTTTAACGCGGAGATTTCCACAGCTTTGCAGCCCATCTGTGCGGAAAGCTTATCCACGTAAATCTGATCATCGGATTTCTCCACCAGATCCATCATGTTGACGGCCATGACCACCGGAATACCCAGCTCCAGAAGCTGGGTGGTCAGATAGAGGTTGCGTTCCAGGTTGGTTCCGTCAATGATATTTAAGATGGCGTCCGGGCGCTCGCCGATCAGATAATTTCTGGCCACCACTTCCTCCAGCGTATAAGGAGAAAGGGAATAAATACCGGGAAGGTCCATGATAGTCACATCACTATGTCCTTTCAGTTTGCCTTCCTTTTTTTCTACTGTTACGCCGGGCCAGTTTCCTACATACTGGTTGGAGCCGGTCAGCGCATTGAACAATGTGGTCTTGCCGCTGTTCGGGTTGCCGGCAAGTGCAATTTTAATTGCCATTTTTCCTCCTCCGGGTTATGCTAAACTAACCCTTCATTATAAAAATATACTACTCTACTTCGATCATCTGCGCGTCTTCTTTTCTCAAAGACAGTTCGTAACCGCGCACGGTAACTTCCACCGGATCGCCCAGCGGGGCAACCTTACGCACATAAACCTGCGCGCCCTTCGTGATGCCCATATCCATGATGCGGCGCTTGATCGCTCCGGTCCCGTTCAGCTTCACAACGGTCACCGTGCTTCCAACCGGTACCTCTTTCAGTGTCTGCATTCTCTTCTCCTTCCTCTCATAAAACAATTACGCTACCAGGATCTTGCTGGCAAGCCCTCTGTCCAGCGCGATACGGGTTCCCTTGACCAGCAGAATCATGCCCCCGGCATTTCCGCCGACCACTTTCACTTCAGCTCCCGGAGCAAATCCCATATCCTGAAGATGCCTGACCACCTCATCCTTGCCGTGGATGCTGGCCACTGTACGCTTCTCCCCCACGCTCATCAACGCCAACGCCATCATGTATCCTCCCTGTCTTTCGTTTCATGTGCCGGGAATCACCGGCCATGACCCTTGCGGCTTTCGGCAGCTGCCGTCACGAAAGCGGAGTGCCGTTGTTATATGCCGCTAACTTTTCCTTCTCCTTGATTATATGCAAATAGTTAGTCAATGTCAACTAACTTTTTCACGGGAGTTTGACAGTTAAATAAAAGGAAAATACCTTGCAGGCCGCATAAAGCC
>JAJQGR010000039.1 GCA_021200345.1 Lachnospiraceae bacterium
CGTCTAATTCGTAGGCAGCGTCAGATGTGTATAAGCCACAGATCCAGCTTCGCGGTGCCGTACACGGCCACGCTTCTCTTCACCCCCAGGTTATAGAGCACCCGGCTCATGGGCTCCAAAAGACTCTCGTCATATACGCCCAGTACCTGCATGGTATTGTGTCCGGGATTGGTCAGGGGACCAAGAATATTGAAGATGGTGCGCACGCCCAGCTCTTTTCTGACGGGGCCCACATATTTCATGGAGGTGTGATATTTCTGGGCAAAGAAGAAGCAGTAATTCAGCTCCTGTAAGGTCTTCACGCAGTTGGCCGGTTCCTGATTGACGTCCACGCCCAGGGCCTCCAGGCAGTCCGCCGCTCCGCTTTTGGAGGAGGCCGCCCGGTTGCCGTGCTTTGCCACCTTCACGCCGCCTGCCGCAATGACCAGCCCGGCAGTGGTGGAGATGTTAAAGCTTCCCGCGTTGTCTCCGCCGGTGCCCACAATTTCCAGCACGTCCATATCGTGCTCCACCTTCAGGGCATGGGAGCGCATGGTGACTGCGCTGGCAGTGATTTCGTCGATGGTCTCACCCTTGGTTTCCAGGGCTGCCAGGAAGCCGGCAGTCTGCACCTGACTGGTGGCGCCGGTCATGATTTCGTCCATGCAGGCAACAGTTTCATCATAGGTCAGGTCTTGTCTTTGAATTAATTTGGCGGTTGCTTCTTTGATCATTTTTAGGACTCCTTTTCTCTTTTTTTCTTATATTTTTAAAAAATTTTCAATAATCCTCATCCCTTCCGGGGTAAGGATGGATTCGGGGTGGAACTGGACGCCGTAAATGGGGTAATCCTTATGCTCCACAGCCATAATCTCGCCGTCGGTGGTGGCTGCCGTCACGCGCAGGCAGTCAGGCATGGTCTCGGGCAGGGCAGCCAGGGAATGATACCTGGCGCCCCGGATCACTTCGGGCAGGCCGAAAAACAGGGGGCATTCGGTGTTCAGACGGATATCGGACTGTTTCCCGTGCATCAGCTTTTTGGCGTAGCTGACGGTGGCCCCATAGGCCTCACAGATGGACTGATGGCCCAGGCATACCCCCAGAGTGGGAATTGTCTGAGCGATGGTTCCCGCCACTTCCACGCAAACGCCGGCTTTGGCGGGGGTGCCCGGCCCCGGCGACAGGATGATGTGGCTGGGGGCCAGCGCCCCGATCTGCTCCACTGTCATCTCGTTATTGCGGATCACTTTGATGTCCGGCTGTATGGTTCCCACAAACTGGTAAAGGTTGTAGGAAAAGCTGTCGTAATTATCAATTAATAAAATCATATTTACCCCTCATACTTCGCCGCCTGCTGCCGGATCAGCTCCGCATCCTCAAAATAATTGATCCGCATGGCGCTCTTCACTTCCGAAAGGGTCCAAGCCGCCGTCTCTCTTGCCGCATCGGTTCCGGCTTTCAGCACATCAAAGACCGCGGGGATATCCTTTTCCAGCTCTTTTCTGCGGTTTCGGATGGGCTCCAGGGTTTCCTGCATCACGTTATTCAGGAAACGCTTCACCTTCATGTCTCCCAGACCGCCTCTCTGATAATGCTCTTTCAATTCATTCAGATTGGCATACTCCGGCAAGTAACGCTCAAAATGCTCATCCTTACAGAACGCGTCCAGATAGGTAAAGACCGTGTTGCCCTCAAGATGCCCCGGATCGGAGACCTTTAAATGCAGCGGATCGGTGTACATGTTCATGATCTTGTTTTTCACCTCATCCGCCTCGTCCGCCAGGTAAATACAATTCCCCAGAGACTTACTCATCTTGGCCTTACCGTCCGTGCCCGGCAGACGCTTGCAGGCTTCATTGTCCGGGATCAGCGCCTGCGGCTCCACCAGCACCGGCGCGTAAATGGTATTAAATTTGTGTACAATCTCCCTGGTCTGCTCAATCATGGGCAGCTGGTCTTCGCCCACCGGCACCGTGGTGGCCTTAAAAGCGGTGATATCGGAAGCCTGGCTGATGGGATAGGTAAAAAATCCCACCGGAATACTGGCCTCAAAGTTGCGCAGCTGAATCTCGTTTTTCACGGTAGGATTGCGCTGCAGCCTGGAAACCGTCACCAGATTCATATAATAAAAGGTCAGCTCCGTCAGCTCCGATATCTGGGATTGAATAAAAAGATTGGATTTGGCAGGATCCAGGCCGCAGGACATGTAATCCAGGGCCACCTCAATGATATTCTGACGCACCTTTTCCGGGTTCTCGAAGTTATCGGTCAGCGCCTGGGCGTCCGCGATCATAATATAAATTTTGTCGTATTCTCCGGAATTCTGCAGCTCCACGCGTCTGCGCAAAGACCCCACATAATGTCCCACATGCAGTCTTCCGGTGGGTCTGTCCCCTGTTAAAATAATTTTGCTCATCTTTTTCTTCGGACGGTCAGCCGTCCACTCCTTCCTGTGCGATTTTCAGGGCGTTCATCACCGCCGCTGATTTATTGATGGTCTCCTGATATTCATTTTCCGGTACTGAGTCCGCCACAATGCCGGCTCCGGACCTGACAAAGACCTTTCCGTTCTTTTTGAACGCCAGCCGGATGGCAATGCAGGTGTCCAGATTTCCCGCAAAATCAATGTAACCGATGGCGCCGCCGTAAATTCCTCTTTTGGTTCCCTCCAGCTCGTTGATGATCTCGCAGGCCCGGATTTTGGGCGCTCCGGAAAGGGTTCCCGCCGGCAGCACCGCGTCCATCGCGTCCAGGGCGTCCTTATCCGGACGGATTTGTCCGTGAACCGTGGAGCCAATGTGCATGACCGTGGAGAATTTCTCAACGGACATGTATTTTTTCACACTGACGGAGCCGAACTGAGAAATCTTGCCGATATCGTTGCGTCCCAGATCCACCAGCATGTTGTGCTCGGCGCACTCTTTTTCGTCGTTTAAAAGCTCCTGGGTCAGCGCCTGATCCTCCTGTTGTGTGGCTCCTCTGGGTCTGGTGCCCGCCAGGGGAAAGGTGTAGAGCTCTCCGTTTTCCAGCTTCACCAGTGTCTCCGGGGATGCCCCCGCCATCTCAATATCATCGCTGGAAAAATAAAACATGTAAGGAGAAGGGTTGGTGGTGCGCAGCACTCTGTAGGCATCCAGCAGGCTTCCCTCATAATCCGCCTCAAAGCGGTTGGACAGCACCACCTGAAAAATATCGCCCTCATGAATGTAGTGCTTCCCCTTTCTGACGATATCGCAGAAAGCTTCCTTTTCAAATAAAGCCCGGAAAGGACTTAACATTCGTCCCGGCTGATTTTCCTTAGGCGTTCCCCTCATCAGCAGATCAATCATATGCTGCAGCTCCAGCCTGGCGTTATTAAACTCCGCGTCAAAATTCTCACAGCGGGCGTTGGCAATCAGAATGATCTTCTGGCGGAAATTATCAAAGGCGATGACCTTGTCGAAGAGCATCAGATCCACGTCCTTGAAGTGCTCCATAT
>JAJQGR010000131.1 GCA_021200345.1 Lachnospiraceae bacterium
CACTCTGCTCGAGGCTCATCATACCTGCTAATTTGATCCCCTGATTATTGCCATGTGTGGGGATCATCCTCTTTCTTTTGTGGCAGGGGAGAATTTACAGCGGCAAAAGCTGGCGGCTTTCGCGGCAATGAGAATTTTCCACTGTATCTCCTGTTCCAAGGGAAAGATCAGTGTGCAGACCATCCGGGAGATTACCAGGAATTTAAAAGCGGGCCACACTGTGAGTATGTTCGCGGAGGGCAATATCACTTATGACGGAACCACCGCGCCTCTGAGCCTGGTCAATGGGAAGCTGTTCCGGTCCCTTCAATGTACGGTAGTGACGATCAACATTACCGGCGGTTATCAGATTGTGCCCCGCTGGAGCGGAAAATTTTGCAGGGGTACCATACATGCGGAATTAAAGGGAATTTATAAGAAAGAACAGCTTCATGACATGACTCCGGAGCAGATTCTGGAGCAGGTGAACAGAGATATCTATGCTGAGCAGCCAGCGGAGGAGGAAACGGACCAGCGCCGGTATCGCAGGAGTGCGAAAGGGATCCACTATGTGCTCTATACCTGTCCGGAGTGCGGTGCTCTGGGGCAGATCATAGGGAAAGGCAGAACCATTCTTTGCCGCAGCTGCGGAAAAACCTGGAAATACAACGAACAGGGGAAAATTGAGGGAGGCAGGTTTCAGACCATTTATCAGTGGAATCGCTGGCAGCGGGCTCATGTCAGAGAGCTGATTCAGACAAAAATACCTTTGGAAATCTCCACCCCCAAGGCCAGGCTGATGTGCATTCTGGATAATCACAGCCGGCAGGTACGGGCGCTGGGAACGCTTCTGATGAACAGAGAAAAGCTCATCTGCGGAGATGCAGAGTTTTCTTTAAAGGATATTTCCCGTATGGATACCCGCAATAAGGGCATTATCCTTTTTTCTCTTCAGAATGGGGATTACTATGAAATCAATACGAAAAAGGGCTTTTCCGGCCTGATGTATAAGACGGTTTTTGAGGCGCTGCGGGAGTGCGGGAGCTGAAATATGATGGAACAGATGAGTTTATTTGACAGGGAGGTACCCCAGCCGCTGGCGGCCAGGCTGCGACCGGGGGATCTGGATGAGTTTGTGGGTCAGGCCCATCTGCTGGGAAAGGGAAAGGTACTGCGGCGGCTGATTGAGAGCGATCAGGTTTCTTCCATGATTTTCTGGGGGCCTCCGGGAGTGGGAAAGACCACCCTGGCGCGGATCATCGCCAACCGGACAAGGGCGAAGTTTATTGACTTTTCCGCGGTGACCAGCGGCATCAAGGAGATTCGTATGGTTATGCAGCAGGCGGAGGATAACCGCCGTTATGGGGAGAGAACCATCGTCTTTGTGGATGAGATTCACAGGTTCAATAAGGCCCAGCAGGATGCTTTCCTGCCCTTTGTGGAAAAAGGAAGTATTATTTTAATCGGCGCCACCACGGAAAATCCCTCTTTTGAGGTGAACGGGGCGTTATTGTCACGTTGTAAGGTGTTTGTGCTGCAGGCGCTGTCCGCCGAGGATATTACGGTTTTACTGAATCGAGCGTTGAAGGATCCCAGAGGCTTTGGAGATATGCAGGTGGAGATGGCGCCTGAGCTGGTAGAGGCGCTGGCCAATTTTGCCAACGGGGACGCCCGCACAGCCTTGTCCACACTGGAAATGGTGGTGCTGAACGGGCAGATTACTGAGGAAGGCACGACCCTGGTCACCAGGGAAACGCTGGAGCAGTGTACCTCAAAGAAATCTCTTTTATATGATAAAAAGGGAGAAGAGCATTACAACCTGATCTCGGCTTTGCATAAATCCATGCGCAATTCCGATCCGGATGCCGCTGTCTACTGGCTGGCCCGGATGCTGGAGGCGGGGGAAGACCCGCTTTATGTGGCGCGCCGGGTGGTGCGCTTTGCCAGCGAGGATGTGGGACTTGCCGATCCTCAGGCACTGACTCAGGCAGTGGCAGTCTATCAGGCCTGTCACTTTTTAGGAATGCCGGAGTGCAACGTCCATCTGACCCAGGCGGTGATTTACATGTCCATGGCTCCCAAATCCAATGCCATGGAAGCAGCCTACAATGCGGCGAAAGTAGATGCTATCGAGCAAATCGCGGAGCCGGTGCCTCTGATCATCCGCAACGCTCCCACAAACCTGATGAAAGAGCTCTCCTATGGCGAGGGTTATCTGTACGCCCATGATTATGAAGAAAAGCTGACTGCCATGCAGTGTCTTCCGGATTCCCTGCAGGGGCGGGAGTATTACCAGCCCACTGCCCAGGGACAGGAGGCGCGGCTGAAAGAGCGGCTGGAGGAGATTAAGACGTGGAAAAAAGAGCACACTACTTGCAGATGATGGCAATTTTCCCGTACCAGTTGGCCATGGCCACATTGGGTTCGTAGGTGTAATCCTCCGACAGCTCTCCGGAGCTTAAAAACCAGGGGCGGTACAGGTAGGGGGTGACCTCCACCACATCGCCGCCGGATTTGATCGTCTCTACCCGTTCCAGGTATTCGCTGTGAAAATTATAAGCCTGACCGGTGTGCACGTAATAGTAGGCGCCGTAGGGGAGGAAGGTTCCCGCGGGATCCGTCACATGCAGTACATAAAAGGCTGCGATACCGCCGATGAGAGGGAAGAACCACCAGCGCAGAGGGCAGGCCCGGTGAATTTTTTGGCGCTTTGCGATCCAGCAGATCCAGTATAATTCATTGAACAAAAGCAGAAGCTGATAAGTAAACTTCACCGCATTGAGAGTGCGTCCCAGGCCTTCCGTTCCCATGGAGTAAAAGCTGGAGGTGAAGCCTGTGCAGTAAAAGCAGAAGGAATACAGACTGACCAGTCCGGGAAGCTTTGGACAAAAACTGGTTTTGACTGCCAGATTCCAGAAAAAGGGAATGACCAGGATTAACACAAAAAACATCATCCATCCGCCAAAGGTGAAAAGCCTGACCAGACCTGTCTGAAAGGAATGGATGACTGCGGATACGGCGTCCATTCCCGTTCCCGAGGCCTCAAAAATCGTTTTGCGCACATTGTTGCCCGGGGCGATGATATTTTTATAAAAGCCGTACCCGTAGACAGCAAGGCAGGGGAGCAGCAGAAAGCATCGCTTACTGCGGCAAAGCAGCCAGAGAGCCAGTACGGTGGCCAGCATCAGGATTCCCTGCAGGGAGGTCACGTAATTGCTTCCGGATACCAGGAGAGCGCCCAGCATGCTCCAGAGCACCAGGCACACAATGGCTGCTTTATTTTTCACATAATATAAGGAAATGACGCCGGCCAGCAGAAGCATGAAAAAGCCGTGCATGGCAACATAATGAACGCCGGCGTTGTACCAGTAGATGCCGCCCTGGGCCGTGTGGATCAGGCCAACCAGCGCCCCGCAGACAATGGCC
>JAJQGR010000215.1 GCA_021200345.1 Lachnospiraceae bacterium
CTGGACGCGGCCTGTACCGGTTTTCTGGAGGCCCTCCATGTGATGGAATGCCTGCTGAATGCCTCCAGCCGGAAATTCGGACTGGTGGTGGGCGCTGAGGCGTTAAGCCGCCTGGTCAACTGGGAGGACAGGAGTACCTGCATTTTGTTTGGAGACGGAGCGGGAGCTGCGGTGGTGGAGTGCCGCCAGGGCTGGCCGTTTACGGACACGGTGCTGGGCTGCAGGGGCGATGAGAAGCTGCTGCACATCCCGGGTGCCGGAAGCCTTAAGCCCTCGGTCATCTCCATGGTAGGCACCGCGGTATTCCGGTTTGCAGTGGAAATGATTCCGAAGTGCATTGAGCAGGTGCTTTCCAGAAAACAGATGGGCATGGATGAGGTGGACTGTTTTGTACTTCATCAGGCCAATGCCCGCATCATTGACCATGTGATGCACAAACTCCATATTCCGGAGGAAAAGTGCTACAAAAATATTCAGGAGTACGGGAATACCTCCGCGGCCAGTATCCCGTTAGCGTTAGCGGAGTTAAAGGAGTTAAAAAAGATCGGCCCCGGAAGCAGGGTGCTGATGGTAGGCTTTGGCGGCGGCATGACCTGGGGCGGAGCGCTGGTGGAGCTGGCGTAATATGTCATATATGGAAATCAAAAGCCTGATTCGAAAGATGGGAGAGAAAATCAATGCAGAAGTTAAATGAGATCCTGGGAACCGAGTTCCCGATTATCCAGGGAGGAATGGCCAATATCGCCACCGCCCGGTTTGCGGCGGCCTGCTCCAACGCCGGTGCGCTGGGCATCATCGCCAGCGGCGGTATCTTTTCCGCGGAGGACTTAAGAGAGCAGATCAGGCTGTGCCGCAGCCTGACAGATCGGCCCTTCGGTGTCAATCTGATGCTGATGAACCCTGCTACGGACGAGATGGCAAAGGTGATTGCCAAGGAGCATGTGCCGGTGGTAACCACCGGCGCGGGAAATCCGGGCAAATATATTTCCATGTGGAAAGAAGCCGGCGTGAAGGTCTTTCCGGTGGTGGCGGCCACTGTGCTGGCAAAACGCCTGGAGAGAGCCGGCGTGGACGGCCTGATTGCGGAGGGCACCGAGTCCGGCGGCCATGTGGGCGAGATGACCACCATGGCGCTGGTGCCGCAGGTCATTGACGCGGTGAATATTCCGGTGGTGGCGGCCGGGGGCATTGCCGACGGCAGACAAATGGCGGCGGCCTTTGCGCTGGGCGCCTGCGGGGTGCAGATTGGAACCTGTCTGCTGGCAAGCGAGGAGTGCCCCGTTCATGACAACTATAAACAGGCTTTATTGAAAGCAAAGGATTCTGATACAGTGGTTACCGGACGCAGCATCGGCGGTCCTGTGCGTATCCTGAAAAACCGGATGACCAGGGAATATCTGATGCTCGAGAAAAAGGGAGCGGATCTGGAGGAGCTGGAAAAGCTGACCCTTGGCGGTCTTCGCCGGGCGGTGAACGAGGGCGATGTGGAGACCGGCAGTGTGATGGCGGGTCAGGTGGCCGGTATGCTTCATGAAATCAGACCGGTGCGGCAGATTTTCGAGGAGCTCTATGCGGATGGAAAGGCTGTGCTGGAAGCCACACAGCAAAACTGGAAGTAAAGGACCCAAAACGCACATCACATCAGAGAAACAGAAAGCGCAAAAGCGGCAGCTTTTATGCGTAACGGGAGACACAGAAAAAATGAAATTAGGTTTTTTGTATGCCGGTCAGGGCAGTCAGCATGCCGGAATGGGTGGGGATTTGTATGCCGAATATCCTGTATTCCGGGCGGCCTTTGATCAGGCGGAGACGGATTTTGATTTAAAAAAGGTCTGCTTTGAGGACCCGGAGGGACTGATCAATCAGACCAGATATACCCAGCCCTGTATGGTGGCTTTTGCGGTGGGAATGACGGATTTATTGAAAGAAAAGGGCATTGTGCCATCGGTTGCGGCAGGACTGTCCCTGGGAGAGTATTCCGCTCTGTACGCGGCGGGTGTCTTTGAGAGAAAAACCGCCGTGGAGCTGGCGGCTTTTCGGGGAAACGCCATGCAGAAGGCCGCGGAGGGCACGGACAGCGCCATGGTAGCGGTGCTGGGGCTGGAGCGGGAAGCGCTTCAGGAGGCCTGCGGGGAGGCATCCGCGCTGGGAACAGTGGTGATTGCCAATTATAACTGCCCCGGGCAGCTGGTGCTGGGCGGTCAGAAGGACGCGGTGGAAAAGGCGGCGGCCCTGGCCAAAGAGAAAGGCGCCAGACGCTGTATGCCGTTGAAGGTCAGCGGGCCTTTCCATACGCCCTATATGACTCCCGCGGGGGATGCGCTGAAGGAATATTTTCAGACTGTGGAGTTCCAGGAGATGAAGCTGCCGGTGATTTTTAACTGTCTGGGCGATGTGAAGCCGGAAGGAACCACCATACAGGAACTTTTGGTGCGCCAGGTGCAGAGCAGCGTTTATATGGAAGACAGCATTCGAAAGATGTTGGAGATGGGCGTAGACGTCATTGTGGAAATCGGACCGGGGAAAGCCCTGTCCGGATTCTTAAAGAGGATTGATCCTTCCGTCAGATCTTACAGTGTGGAGACGGTACAGGATGTGGAGAAGCTGACTGAGGAGCTGATGTAAGCAAAGGGGCGCGGCAGCGAGGTATCTTTGCGGCATTGGATGGATCAGAGAGGAATGAAAATGGATTTCACTGGAAAGACTGCGGTGGTTACCGGCGGCAGCAGAGGGATAGGAAGAGCAATTTGTGTGGAACTGGCCAGACACGGGGCAAATGTGGTGCTTTGCGCCCGTTCAGTTCAGGGGGCGGCGCAGGAAACGGCGCAGCTGTGCGGCTCCGGCGCACTGGTGGTGCCCTGCAATGTGGCGGACGCTGGAGATGTAAAAAATTTGATGGAAACAGCCCGTACCAGGTTTGGCCGGATTGATATTCTGGTCAACAATGCGGGAATTACCAAAGACGCTCTTCTTATGAGAATGAAGGAAGAGGATTTTGACGCGGTGATTGCCACCAATTTAAAAGGATCCTTTCTGTGCATGAAAGAGGTTTCCGGTGTGATGATGCGGCAGCGTTATGGACGGATTGTCAATATCAGCTCTGTGGTGGGAATCCATGGAAACGCGGGACAGATGAATTACGCGGCCAGCAAGGCGGGCGTGATTGGAATGACCAGGTCCATGGCCAAAGAGCTGGGCAGCCGGGGCGTCACGGTGAACGCGGTGGCTCCCGGATGGATAGAAACAGATATGACGGCGGCATTGCCCCAGGACGCGAAAGAAAAGCTGGAGCTGCAGATTCCGCTCAAACGGACCGGCTCTGCGGAGGATGTGGCAAAGGCTGTGGCGTTTCTGGCCAGCGATGAGGCGGCCTATATTAC
>JAJQGR010000033.1 GCA_021200345.1 Lachnospiraceae bacterium
TTCTCCGAAGGCTTTTTAAAACGGCTGCCCATGTAAATTTTGCCGGATTTCACATCGATGCAGTCGTCCCCCAGGGAGAAACGAACGCCCAGGATGTCGATATTTTTGCAGGACTCCGGATCCAGGCCGTCGGTGTTGGGAGAGTCGGACGGGTTCCTGATGGTAATGCCGATGAAGCGCAGGTTCTTGGAAAAGAACGGGTGCAGCGTCCAGGACGGGGAATTACAGACCGTGATGCCCTGCAGCGTTACGTCCTTGCAGTTATTGATGTGGAACAGCCTGGGGCGAAACGCCACATTCATGACCTTGGGATTATTCCACCAGTCCTGCTTGCTGGCGTTGCCGTTGATGGTGCCGGCGCCGTAAATAATCACATTTTTGGCCTGGTATCCGCTGATGATGGCAGCAAACATGGGCAGCGGATTGCCCTCCCAGGTGCCCAGGAAATACTCGTCCTTCTCATCATAGCTTTCGATACTCGGAGGCATGGTCACAAACTTGCTTCTATCCGTAAATGCCTTTAACTCCGCGCCCTCAGCAAGCTCCAGGCGCAGGTTGCTCTTTAAAAATAAAGAGGTAATACGGTAGGTGCCCTTCGGAATCAGCACACGGCTGTACTTCGGGCAGGCCATGATCGCCGCCTGAATGAAATGCGTGTCGTCCGACACACCATCGCCTTTGGCTCCAAATTTGCGTACATCCAGCGTCACAAATTCGTAATCCGTGGTAAACTCCAGGCTTCCGGCAAGCTCTTCACCGTCATAAATCTCAGCCAGATACTGGGTCTCCGGTTTTAAATCAAAAAGATTGGTAATGGTTCTGTCGGTCTCGCCGTACAACTTTCCGTTCAGTCTGATCTGATAAGGCTTTTGGGTAAAATAGCGTCCGCCGTCCTCAATCTCTATCACAGCACTTCTGGCTGTACTCATAATCAATGTAATATTCATATTTATGCCTCCTGAAGTGCCTTTGCAATATCAATATATTTCTCCGCCAGAATGATGTCCATGTTGCAGGCCCTCTCCACGGAAGCCCCAATAGAGCGAACCGCTGCACCGTGCTGTCCCTGCGCCATGACAAGCGCCCCTTTCATGCGGCCCCGGAACATATCGATCAGTTCCCGGTACATTTCATAGATCTCCGGGCTGATGGCATCGATACATTTCACCATCATATCCAGATAGTAAGCGGCATTTTCCAGAGACATTTCATGATCATACCTGGGAGACAGGGCGCGAAGCTGAGCCATCAGATCCATATAGCCCTTTTTACCATTGACTTTCGTCTCATACAGCATATACACCGGATACACATAGCCTCCGGCCTCATAGACATTGCCCGAAACCGCGGACATGTCAAAAACGCCCATCTCATTTCTGGGAAACGCCTTCAGCTCCTCCACCGTTTCCTTCACCAGACTGGAAGTGAAATCTCCGGATTTCATGGCCTCATATGCCTGAATCAGTTTGTCTTTCATAATCATCCTTTCGCTTCGCCACTATAAAAGCCGGAAATAGGGAACAGAACCTGCCCGATATTTCCGGCATATTGTATGATCTTATAAGGTAACGCCCTGCTTGAAGATTGCCATGTCGTGGAAGCCATTCTGCTCCGAGCAGACCTTCTCGCCGGAGGCCACCGCCACTACATAGTCAAAGAGCTTCTGCGCGGTGTCCGCCATGGTCTGATCCTCCACCAGCACGCCGGCGTTGAAATCAATCCAGTTGGACTTTTTGCCTGCCAGACGGGAGTTGGTCGAAATCTTCACGGTCGGTACCGGGGACGCGAACGGAGTGCCCCGCCCCGTGGTAAACAGTACGATATGCGCGCCGCTGGCTGCTAAGGCCGTGGAGGCCACCAGATCGTTGCCGGGAGCGCTCAGCAGATTGAGTCCCGGTGTGGAAACTCTTTCCCCATAAGCCAGCACCCCTTTCACCAGAGAAGAACCGGATTTCTGGGTGCAGCCTAAGGACTTATCCTCCAGGGTGGAGATGCCGCCCTTTTTGTTGCCGGGGGACGGATTCTCATAGATCGTCTGATTATGAGACTTAAAATAATTCTTAAAGTCATTGATCAGGTCCACTGTCTGATGGAACAGCTCCTCGTTGGCACAGCGGTTCATCAAAAGCGTCTCCGCGCCGAACATTTCCGGCACCTCGGTTAAGATCGTCGTACCGCCCTTGGACACCAGAATGTCAGAGAAGCGTCCCACACAGGGATTGGCGGTGATGCCGGAAAAGCCGTCCGAACCGCCGCACTTCATGCCGACCACCAGCTTGGAAACGCTGATGGGTTCTCTCTCAAAGGTGGAAGCGTAATCGATCAGCTCTTTGCAGAGCGCGACGCCGTCCGCGATCTCGTCATCGGATTCCTGGCAGACTAAAAACTTCACACGATTTGGATCCACCTCTCCGATGTAGGGCTTTAAGACATCAATATTGGAATTCTCGCAGCCTAAGCCAAGCACCAGAACACCGCCCGCATTGGGATGATTGATCAGATCCGCTAAAATGGTGCGGGTATGCTCCTGATCGTCGCCCATCTGAGAACAGCCATAGGGGTGCGTGAAGGTAATAGCCTCATCCACGGAGCCCTTCACGTATTCATTGGCCTTTTTCACAATCAGCTTGGCGATGTCGTTGACGCAGCCGACGGTGGGCACAACCCAGATCTCATTGCGCACACCCACCTTGCCGTCAGGACGGTTAAAGCCCATGAAAGTCACATCTTCCGTCTTTTTCTCCTCATAGGGAACCGGTTCGTAGGTATACTCTAAGAGATCGCCCAGGGCAGTTTTAATATTGTGGGTGTGGATCCACTGTCCTGCTTTGATGTCCTGCTTCGCGTTGCCGATGCGGAAGCCGTATTTGATGACGGGACTCCCCTCCGGGATATCCGTAAGCGCCATCTTGTGGCCGGCAGGAATCTCCTCCTGCGCGGTCACAGATAAATCTTCAGAGACTTTGACAACCGTACCGGGGGCCAGTGTCTCAATGGCCACCACCACGTTGTCATTGTCATTAATCCTTAAGAAACTTTGCATAATGCGGCCCTCATTCCGTTTGCCTTGATGTCATCCAGATAAGCGACAATGGCGTCTTTGGTATCCGCCACCTTTGTCAGATCCTGTCCGAAGAAGGATTCATTGGCCAGAACAGCAGTCACGAACTCCTCCGTGGACTTCTGGGAATACTCTGCGAAGAACTCCAGCACAGCGGCGTCATCCTGCACCATGTACTCTTCCTCTCCTCTGTGTCCCACCAGCTTGCCGTCGCGGATCTCCGAGCCGGTATAGAACGCCATTAAAGCCGCCAGGGAGAACGCCAGATGAGACGGAATCTTTCCGGTCTTTTCCACATAGCCTAAGTAGGA